>NZ_JBQTCX010000004.1:0-271299 GCF_052663115.1 Niallia yueguangensis | reverse complement strand
GCTGCCCTTTTTCCTCCTTGTTGATTAAAAATTTGTGCTAATTTTGAATAAGACTGGCTATAAATATAGTTGCTTTGTGTACTTTGTTCGTATTTATCTAAGGGTAAGTTAGAAGGCATTGGTTTAAGATTATCCAAATTTCTATACTTTAAAAGCTTATTACCCTTAGGCATAAAAAATAACGAGCTAGCGATTTCAGCAAAGCCTTCGTCTAACCATGCATTCTTGTAAGGGTCATTACTAACTAGGCCATAAAACCATTGATGAGCAATTTCATGTACAATTATTTGCTTGATAATATCTTCGTTATAATTGTAATCATAAATTGAAGCTGCTGTTACTATTCCCGGGTATTCCATTCCATTTCCATCAATTATAATATCAAGTTGTTTGTAAGGATAAGTACCTATTGTCTTTTGAAAGTATACAAAGGAATTGGCAGCGATTTTAATATATTCTGCTAAGTTTTCATCAGTTCCATTCATAGTAAATACTCTTATATTCACATTATCTACTTCTTTTTGCATAATTTGAGGATTTTTTAACAAAGCAATAAAAACGTCTTTTACATTATTAATCCTGAACAAACTCTTATTCTTACTAGGAAATATATCATTACTACTCGTAGTGACAACCGTATATTCTTTAGGTATATCTAAATTTATTTTAAAGTTGCAAAATGCTGTATGGTAAGATTCCCCATTAAATGAATAATCCTGTTTATTCCAATCGTTACGATATGTGGGAACCATAGGATACCATTGAGCAAGGTGATAATTAGAACCATTTTTTGTGAATCTGAACCCGTTTTTAGGTAAAGTAAAAGTATAGTTCATTTTAAAGGTGATGTTTTCTTTATGTGGAAGTCTTTCTTTTAGAGGAATACTGAGTTTATCCTTAATAAGAGTATATACCGCTTCTTTATTGTCAATTTGAATAGACTTTATTTTCACTTCAGAGGGGGAATCTAAACTAGGTGAGTTTTTATTTACGAACATATTTGGAATAAAATATAAGGTTAAATTATCCCAGCTTTCATTCGAAATATTTTCAATATTAATAGAAACATTAGCAGTGAATAATCCGTCTGTATCCATAACTAAATCAATATTATAGTTACTTTGACTTCCAGGTGATATAGTTTTTGGAGTATAGTTACTTTTGCTTAATGTTACTTTTGCTTCATTAGAAGTTAACTTTTTTTCTTTGTTAAAAAAGGTACATAAAATAATAACAACAGAGATTAATGATAACATAGATACAAATAATTTATATTTTTTCACTTACCTCTTCCCTCCTCCATTTTAATCAAATCACTATTTAAAAATATATTCTACTTGAAAACCTTCAAACCTCTACATATATTAAGTTTCTTTAATTGTATCTGTAGTGAACTTTAAAAGAAGATTATCAAAAATTTATTTTATTCTCATTTTCAACTATTCCCCCTTCATCCGTGATTATCAATAACCTTGTCCATTATTATTCCTATACACTTTTTTCAACTCCTAAGTATGCTTTCCTCCTAGTTACACACAATAAAGTAAAAAGGAGTCATGTATGAAGAATTCAGTTAAATATCTCATTGTAATTTCGCTTATTCTTTCTTTATTTTTTTATACGTTTCCTCTGCAACATAGTCATGCTTCTCGTTCTGCAAACGCTGCAATTACTACGAAATATTATCAAAACAATAAAAATTTAAAATACCCAATTGTATCAAACATACACAATAAAACCGCTCAGTCAAAAATTAATGCAGTTCTGACTGCTCATATAAAAAAATCAGCAAAAGCCTATCATCAGCTGATGCAACAAATGGAAGAAGATAAAAAAAAGGATTTTTGCAAAGATTCCCCTTCTCGTTGTCAGTATGAATATGTTACTAATTTTGAAGTGAAAAATAACAAAAAAGATAAACTGAGCATTCTATTTTTTGATTATCAATTTACAGGTGGAGCTCATGGAAATACAGTCGTAACTTCTTATAACTTTTCTTTAAAAGATGGTCATCTTTATTCATTAGATGATTTTTTCACATCAGCCAAAACGTATAAAAAGGTAACCTCCTATGCAAAAAATTATATGCTAAAACACCCTGACATTTTTTATCCTGATCCAAAGGAATTTGACTCTTTTCAGATAACGAATCAAACACAGTTCTATTTTGCAGATGACGGTTTAAACTTAATCTTTCAGCAATACGAAGTGGGTCCATATGTTTCCGGACATCCCGTTATCAAGATTCCTTCCTCCCTGTATAGCAAGTAATAAAAAAGCGAAGAAAAGCAATATTACTGCTTTTCTTCGCTTTTTTGTTTTTCAATTTCCTTTTTTAATTTAGCCTCTGGTGCGAATTGCTCTTCCCAATGCGGCGGTTTTATTATTTTCCCATCCTCTTCTCTATATCGAGGCTTTCCATCTTCAAATAATTTTCCCATATTGGCATCTTGAACAATCTTAAATAAATTAAACGGCTTTACACCAGCAATAACAAAACTTCCTTGATTGAAATATTCAATATCTGTTAATGCATCCATTTGCGCAACAAGTACATCTTCAACTGGTTTTTTTTCTTTTAATATTTTCTTCGCTGCATCGTTTAAACCAGAAAGAAATCCTGCAAATAACGTATTAAATGACTCTTCATTACCATTTGCAGTTGCATATAAAAATTCAACCAATTCTTCACCCGTCCACACAGCACGATTCAGTGCCGTTTTTTCATTTAAAGCGGTTGGAGCTTTTGCTACTTCATGACCAAACGCTTCATGAAATTCTTTCACCATATCAAACATTTTATTATTTTGACTCATAGTATCTCCCTTAAACATCTTTTTTGAACAGCACCTATTTTACCATGGATGACATTACTAGTATCATCTTTTTTAAAAAAAGTAGCAGAAGAATTTTAAGCGCAAGTAATTCTTTTATATAACAAGATGTTTTCTTACGAACTTTATATAGTTTATCATACTAGCAAACATTGATTTACTAGTATTTAAGCTCCTGTTATAATACTAATATGGAAAGAGGTGTGTGATCAATGGAGATATTTAGTATTCGTGAGTTAACCGAAGTAATACGTCATGTCGAAATGGAAGGTCAAGGGGGTATTTTCAAAGAAGAAACTGGTCTGCAACCGAAGAATCATCCTAAAGAATTTCTAAATCGAATGAAAAATTATTGTACGGATACGCAATTATTAAAAAAAATTGCTGCATTAACCGAGGATGAAGCACTTCATATATTTGTAAAATCCGTATACGTCGTTCGTTTAAAACAACTAGAAACCACTCATCACCTTGAAGAAAATAGAATTATTGATGAAGTATTTGCCGATTATTTAGTGGAAACTCCTACACTTACATAATGGTAATATTACAACAAAACGTCCCAAAGAGTATGCTCACTTTTCGTACAATCGGAAAATCCGGTTATAAAAATTGATATACTTTCTTTTGGGACATCTCTTTTTCTTCTACAACTAGCAATCATTTTTTTAACCCCCTTCATCCGACATGATCAAATCTTCCTATACGTCTTTATAATAGATTATTAATATTATTTCCAACTATTGTGAATGATCTTCTTTTTCCTTTTGAAAATATTATATCCTATATACGCCCCCTTAAAAATTTTACTCATTTGTAAAAACGTACAAAAAACTAAAATTGTTTTCCGCCCAAAAAATAGGTAAAATAAAGTGAATCTTTTTGAAATTCTCTTTGTCTGAAAGGAAAGTTGTCTCCATGGAAATTCGTCAGCTTAAATATTTTATTGAAGTAGTAAAACAAAAAAATATAACAAAAGCATCAGAATCATTACATATTTCTCAGCCTGCCCTAAGTAAAGTAATAAAAAGCCTCGAGGATGAAATTGGCATTACGTTAATTCACCGCTCCAATAAAACACATGAGTTAACTGATGCTGGTCAAATTGTATTTGAATATGCAAAAAAAATTATCGCTCAAGTGGATGAAATGTCTACCACCTTACTTGATATGACGAATTTAACGAGAGGAAGTATTAACATTGGCATTCCTCCGATAATTGGGAGCTTATTCTTTCCAAAAGTAATTGCTGCATTTCATCGATCTTACCCAAACATACATATTAATATTAGAGAATATGGCGCCGCAAAAGTTGCCAAAAGTGTAGAAGCAGGAGAATTTGAAATTGGTGTATGTGTTCTGCCTGTATCCAATGAAGCGTTAACTATTTTTCCACTTGTTCAGGAAGAAATGAAATTAATTGTGAATGAACAACATCCTTTATCAACGAGAAAAGTCGTCCATTTAAAAGAATTAAAAGACGAAGAATTTATTTTTTACAGTGAAGAGTTTGCTCTTTATGAAATTATGAGAAAAAGATGTATTCTTGAAGGATTTGAACCTAATATCATTTTTAAAAGTTCTCAATGGGATTTTATAGTGGAGATAGTTGCCGCAAATTTAGGAATCACGATGCTTCCACAATCAATTTGCAATAGAACAAATAACAAGCAAGTTCGCATTATTGATTTAAAACCTGTAACAAAATGGGAGTTAGCTATTATTACAAAAAAAGATCGTTATCTTTCTGTTGCTGGAAAAAGATTTATTGATTTTATGATGAAAAAGGAATGAATAGTAAGTGCTCACTTTTACAAATATACCGTTGACAGCAATTTTAACTTTGTAGATGCATTATTACCTTCATGAAAACCATTACATGATTACCATAACTTTTAGTTATATTAAATATAATATCTATGTATTTTACGAATAACAATAAAAGTCGTATGATTAATTTATCAAAATTAACAAGAAATTATTGGTATGTCTTTATTTTTCTTATGGGAAGGGAAATGATCATTTGAAGTTTATTGTTATTATTGGGCAAATTTTATTTATCCATGTCTTTCTTTTTATCGGAATGGCAATTAAATTGGTCGTACCTGTTCCTATTCCAGCTTCCATGATAGGTTTAATCATATTATTAGTTTGTTTACTAACAAAAATAGTCAAAATAGAATGGGTGGAAAAAGGTGCAGCTTGGCTATTGGCAGAGCTATTATTGTTTTTTATCCCATCTGCAGTTGGAATAGTAAACTATGAGGAAATTTTAAACATGAAAGGAATTGAAACAATATTATTAATTGCCGTAAGTACATTTGTTGTAATGCTGGCTACTGGCTTTACTGCTGAAAAAATTTACAATAGAAAGAGACGTTTTTCCAAATGAAAATAATCTTTTTAACAGCACTTACGTATTTATTTTATCTTTTCTCAAAATGGGGCTATAAAAAGTTGGGTAATCCATTATTTAGTCCCTTGCTTTTAACACCTTTATTATTAATCGCTTTTATTACAACTTTTCATATTTCAGCAGGAAGTTATTTGCAATCTTCCAAAATCTTAACCCATTTATTAGGACCCGCGACAATTGCGTTTGCTGTACCCATTTATAAGCATAGACTATTATTAAAAAAATATTATATGGTTATATTAATAAGTGTTACAACTGGAACAATAGTGGCTATTATCTCTTCTTATTTCTTATCTTTATTAATTAACTTGCAATCAGATTTTATTATCAGCATCATTCCTAGATCTATTACAACACCGATTGCCATCGAAGTTTCGGAAGAAATTGGCGGGCTGCCAACTTTAACAACCGTTTTTGTTATCTTAACAGGGATAATAGGCGGAATAATTGGACCATATGCAATTAAGTTATTAGCGTTGAAATCTTCTATTGCGAAAGGATTAGCACTTGGTATGGGTGCTCATGGTGTAGGAACGGCCAAAGCAATGGAATTTGGAGAGCAAGAAGCAACTTTTTCAACGTTAGCAATGATCTTAGCAGCAGGGATTACAGTTATATGGGGAGGTTCTTTAATTCCCTTATTAATGAATGTGATCAGCAGCAGTTAAAGTTTTATACTAAAATAAAAATATCTTTAGGTATGTGAACAAATGTTGTTCACATACCTTTTTTGTACAACATATTGTTTCCATCCAAAAAGAAAAGGATAAAACCATAATATCTGGATTTATCCTTTTTATAATCGGTCAACACCTATCAACTAATGAACTTAGCTAACCTGGCGCTTACGCTATTACTTTGAATATATACTATTATTGTTAACAACTTGAAGTTCTCTTGTTGTTGCTACCATGTCACTTCCGCAAATTGGGCATTTTGGTGTTTCACTGCTTTTAAAATTGTCCCGAATCCAACACTTACACGTTTCTGATACACAATCCCAAACCATCACTTCTTCTTTAACAACTTCTTCGTTATTTTTTCTACCAAAACCCATTGCCAAATGAAGCACCTCCATGAAGCTTTTTTATAATAAAAAAACACTTGTCAACAAAGGAAAAGCAAATAAAATTCCTTACAACAAGCGGATAAAAATAAACTTATCTTTTTATTATAACATATTTCATATTTTTGTCAAGAACATGCATTTAATTCCTCTTTTGTACCTCATCATTTTACTCCCTGTAAAAACAGTTAGCTATCGTGGAAAGAATATGATATTATTTTCAAGGATAATAAAGAGTTTTTATAGGGAGATAAATGACTTATTAGATGAATAGTACTTACTTTATTATGTGAACGAACTGAGGAGGAAAATAATGAAAATAATGGAATATACGGTAGAAAAATTAAATGATCCAACAGGAATCCTTACAGGTGATCGATTTGAGTATTTTTTGCAAATTGAATTAGATGAAGAAGATGAACTTTCGACCATACAAGGTTTGCAGCTGAAAGTTTTATTTTTTGTAGAGGGAGAAAACAGCAAAATTTTAAATTATCACTTTTATAATAGTATGGAGGATAAATATTTAGATTTTGAATTAGATGAAGAAGAATTAGATAAGGTTTTTGTTTTCTGTAAAGAACATTATCAAGACATATAATCAAGAATATAGGCAAAATAATTAGGCTGATTGAAAATGGTTTACGTGATAAACGTTTTCAATCAGCCTAATTTTCGTTTATATGTATTTTCCTACACTTCAACCGTTTTGCCGTCTTCTATAATATGGTGCATTAAATGTGCTAAATAATGTATCGGCCCAAAATCATCTTCTTCCAACTCTTCTTCATCCAATTGAAGATCATTTAAATGTAGTGCGATAAACTGATAAAAGTCTTTTAATTCGAAGGAATAACAAGCTGCTGGAGCTTCTTGATCCTCTTCATATTGAAGGACAAGGTAAGACTCTTTCCCTTTTTCATCAACCGCATCAAAATAAATAAAAAAGCCAATATTCGTATTTAGTTCGAATAACTGTCTTGTACCACCGCTTGTTGCTTGATTAAAATCTTCTTCATTTAACTTCGTAACTACCATATTTGCGATTCCATCTTCTTTATGAAATTCAACTGTATATTCTTTCATAACATTTCACCTCTTTCCTTTCCATTGTAAACAATCTTAACCTTTATAGCAAAAATTAGTTATACAATCTCTTGATTCTTTTTATCTCCATCTTTTTTGTACGCTGTTTTCGTATAGATTGTTGTTATTTAACTCGTAGCCTGAATACACTTCGCTTTTCGCGGACGAGTGCCGAGCCTCCTCGTCGCTATGCTGAAGCCACTGAAAAAGTGATGCTATAAAATATAGTTAGTGACAATCCAAGTAACGAAGAAGTTTTCGTTCGGTTTTCCGAGGCTTACCACACGCTTTCCGCGGGGCGAGCGCCGAGCCTCCTCGTCGCTTTGCTCCTGTGGGGTCTCGCCTTTCTCGCTAATCCCGCAGGAGTCGTGCGGACGCCTCTCCTAACCAAAATAATGGTCGTTTTCAAACTCTCTATACCATTTTCACCCTAATAAATTTAAGTATTTCACCTATAATTTATCTAATTAAACACTTTTACAGTGCCGTCGCTATGCTCCTGTGGGGCCTGAGTCTTTCTCGCTTTTCTAAGCAGGAGTCTACGTGTATTCAGGCTGCTAAGTGCTTCAGCCATGTTTATTATTTTATTCAAAAACAACAAACTTTTAGAAAACATCCTTTTTGTAAAATCATCTTAATCCTGCCTATTATTTGGCTGAAATAAAGAAGCCCGCTAAAAAATTAGCGGGCGTTGCTTCTATAATGGTTAAAGTTTCGTTACTTTCACAGCTTGTGGTCCACGTCCACCTTGTTCAATATCGAAACTAACTTCTTGGCCTTCATCTAATGTTTTAAATCCTTCTGTTTCAATAGCAGAATAGTGGACAAATACGTCCTCTCCACCTTCTACTTCAATGAATCCAAAGCCTTTTTCAGAATTAAACCATTTTACTTTACCTGTTGCCATTTTACTGCCTCCTAGATTTAAATAAAGAAAGATATACTATATATCCTACATTTATTAATTTTACCCAGTTGGCTGATTTTTAATCGAAATGTATGGAAAAAAATCTAGTTCTTGATTCAGAAAATAATAAACAACGATAAAGATCAATAAAGGAAAGAATTATGCTTTATTACGACTTCTGCTTCTTCTTTCTCCACCTGAACCTTTGCGATTGCGGTCATAACTGCGTTCTCCGCCACGGTCATTGCGACGACGACGGCCACCACCGCTAGAACGGTCTTTTTTCGGCTTTTTGCTGCGTAGCGGTTCAACAGCTGTTAATTTAACTGGTGTAGCATCCGGCTCTTTTGTTAATAATTTTAATGCTGCAGCTAATAGTGTTACAGAATCTTGGTCTTCCAATAATGATTCCGCTACACGTTTATATTCTGCATATTGATTTTCTTCAATTGTTTTCTCAATTTTGTTGATAGTAGCTTGCTGATTTCCAGCTAAAACATCTGTTAAAGATGGAAGTGGCTTTTTCGCCATTTTCTTTTTCGTTACATTTTCAATAATACGTAAATGATCTAATTCTCTTGGAGAAACAAATGTAACAGCCAATCCTTTTTTACCAGCACGTCCAGTACGGCCGATTCGATGCACATAGCTTTCAGGATCTTGTGGAATATCAAAGTTATAAACGTGAGAAACTCCGCTAATATCCAATCCACGTGCAGCTACATCTGTTGCTACCATGATATCGATGCTTTGTTCCTTAAAACGACGGATAACTTGATCACGTTTTCCTTGAGGAATATCTCCATGAATTCCTTCTGCAGAATAGCCGCGTTTAATTAAACCTTCCACTACTTCATCGACGCGTTTTTTTGTGCGGCCGAAAACGATTGCTAATTCTGGTGATTGAATATCTAGAAGGCTGCATAATACATCAAATTTTTGACGCTCTTGCACTTCCATGTATTGCTGCTCAATATTAGTAACCGTCATTTCTTTTGCTTTTACTTTTACTAATGCTGGCTCTGTCATAAAACGTTCTGCCAAAGATTGAATTCGTTTTGGCATTGTTGCTGAGAACAATAATGTTTGACGGCTGTCAGGCGTTTCACTTAAGATTCTTTCGATATCTTCAATAAAGCCCATATTTAACATTTCATCCGCTTCGTCTAAGACGATCATTTTAATATCTTGCAAGCGAATTGTTTTACGCTCAATATGATCGATTAAACGGCCAGGTGTTGCTGCAATAATTTCTGGTTTTTTCTTTAATCCACGGATTTGTCGGTTAATATCTTGCCCTCCGTATATCGGCAATGTACGGATGCCTTTCACTGCACCAATACGGTTTAATTCTTCCGCAACTTGGACTGCTAATTCTCTAGTCGGCGCAATAACTAAACCCTGTACTGCTTTGCCAACTTCCACTTTTTCTAATAATGGCACACCAAAAGCTGTTGTTTTTCCTGTTCCTGTTTGTGCTTGTCCAATCATATCTTTTCCGGAAAGTGCAATTGGAATAGATTCTGCTTGAATTGGTGTCGGTTCTTCAAACCCCATGTTAGATAATGCTTTTTCTAAACTATTACTTAAATTAAAATCTGAAAAAGTTGTCAATACTTTTTCCTCCTTAGTTATTTGCTCTGAAATCGATACTTCTTAAGTAGGAATATGTCGAAGCATACAGAATGTTTTTATTGTTAAAGGGATTTAATGCCTTGTTCTCTTATAAAACAGAAAGCATCAATCATCTTTATTTTTCCCTTTATTATGGAAAATGAATCTGTTTCGAAAAAATATCTTTAGCAGAGCGTATTGTAATTTTATAATGTATAAATATATACTCTCCATTTTATTTCACTTTTTTTCATTTCCAGAATAATTAAGGTAAAATCATTCAAAACATTCGGTATACCTCGTTAAAGTGGGAATTATGTGGATAGAAAACTGATGAATAAAAAGGATGAATATAGTTAGAAGAATCATTTTTATTAGATATCCTTTGATTCAGACTAGAAGTTTTTAACTGAATCGCTGGAGTTAGACAGTAAAAAAGGTGATGCATTATGGAAAGGCATCACCTTTAAACTTTACAAAACTGGATTAAGCTTTAGTTACGTTAGAAGCTTGTGGTCCACGGTTACCTTCAACGATTTCAAAAGTAACTTCTTGACCTTCTTCTAAAGTTTTGAAACCTTCAGTTTGGATAGCAGAGAAGTGAACGAATACATCTTGACCTTCTGTAGACTCGATGAAACCAAAACCTTTTTCTGCATTAAACCATTTAACTTTACCTGTGTTCATTGTAAAACCTCCAAAAATGTGTTACACCTTTAAGCACCTAATATAATCTTTAGGAATCGATAAATCTTTGCTACATAAAAGGTCGTAGCCTTTAATGATGCAGGGATCAAAATCGCCTACATTTTATTGCAGCTACGACCACTTATCCATAAAACATATACCGAACTTAATAGCGTTAATTACATGATATATAACTTTTGACCATTTGTCAATCAAGTTTTATCGAAGTTATTATTATAAAATAATTCCCAATACTTTATAATAATGACAAGATTAAAAATAGAACATCTTACAAACAAGCTTCTGCTGAGTCCACCGTATGTTTCAACAGCATACTAATCGTAACTGGTCCAACACCACCAGGTACAGGTGTAATTGCTGATGCCGGTTCATAACATGCATCATAATCAACATCACCAATATTGCCTTTATTGTAGCCAGCATCTAAAATAACTGCTCCTGGTTTTATCCAGTCACCTTGGATAAAATTCGGTTTCCCAACTGCAGCAATTACTATATCTGCTTGCTTTACATGACTAGCAAGATCTGTCGTTCTTGAATGACATGTTGTCACTGTTGCATCTTCATTTAGCAGCAATGCTGAAACAGGTTTACCAAGAATAGGACTTCTTCCTACCACTACAGCATGTTTTCCACTTGCACTAATATTATAATATTCCATTATTTTTAATATCGCTGCAGGTGTACAAGATGGATATTTTCCAAATCCTAATGCAGTTTGTCCATAACCGAAGCTTGTAACGCCATCCACATCTTTGTCAATATCAATCGCTTCAAATGCTTTTCTCTCATCAATTTGATGTGGAACAGGATGCTGAAGTAAAATACCATGAACGTTTTTATCTTCGTTTAATTGATAAATTGTTTCTAAAAGCTGTTCTGTTGTCGTATCTTTCCCTAAATGAATTTTCTTTGAATCAATGCCAAGTCTTGCACACGCATTACCTTTCATTTTTACATATGTTTCAGAAGAAGGATCATCACCTACTAAAATAGTTGCTAAACATGGTGTTATTCCTTTTGTTTTTAATGCCGCTATTCTGTCTTTTAAATCTTCTTTCACTGCGTTTGCTACTACATTACCATCTAGTATTAGTTTCTCTGACATGTATATCCCTCCGGAAAAGTGTTAAAAGATGACTTGTCCCATCTTTTGCCCAGACGACCGGCGATACAAATACACAGCTCCCATATGGTTTATTCCATTATTGTCGTCAGTTACTGTGCAATTTACCTTTTACAAAGGTATCATAACACAGCTGCAGAGCATTTTGAATATAGTTTTTTCTTTTATTATTATACTTATGTGTGATTATTCTTTCGATTTTTATTTCCCTTATAAATCTTTATCTCTTCCAAATTCATTATATCCTTAATCTTTTTGGTTCTTTTCGTATAAATTGTTGCTTTTAAACGCGCAGCCTGAATACACATCGCTTTCCGCGGGCGAGCGTCGAGCCTCCTCGTCGCATACGCTCCTGTGGGGTCTCGTCTTTCTCGCATTCCCACAGAAGTCTACGTGTATTCAGTCTGCTAAGAAACGCTTTCTCAAATGTTTTTTTGTAAAACAAAAGAGCACTCTTGATAAAAAAATCTTTATTCTATATCAATTGAAATACTTTGATATAGAATAAAAACAATTTACCTCGAGATACTCTTTTATTTTATGCATATATTTAAGGATATACACTTTTTATGCGTTAATAATAATGTGTATTCCTAAAACAACGAAAGCCCTGCCTCTCTTTCATCTTTACGGTTCCTAGACCGCGCCAGTGTGAATATAGGATTATCATATAGAACGGCAAAAAAACATTTCTGAAATTAATTAAATGGAAGGATTAATCCGCGATTAGAGAAGAATATAGAATGTGTTTTTGAAGATAGGTTGAAGTGTAAATCTAAATTTAGTAATTGTTCCGCGTTATAAAATGAAAAACTTACACGATTTTCTACATATTTCCGTTCAAGCCTCAAATACATACAATTTGCATCATATCTTATTATTAACAAATAGTCAAATGGAATTTTGATTTTGATTTTTGTTCTTTATGTATACTCCTCAAAAAAATAAAATCACTTTTTCTACTTATTAATCAGTATAAAAGTGATTTTTTCTTACCTAAACTATCGATTGCTTCTCTCTTCATAATAACGAAAGCAGATGATGCAAAGAAACAGAAACGCAATGCCTATTGAAAATCCGCCTAATACATCTGTTGGATAATGAACACCTAAATAAATTCTGCTTATCCCAATACACAAAATAATAAAGGCCAAAATTAATACGGCTGCTAATTTCATGTTCGTTGTTTTTACTAAATGAATAATAATATATGCTAAGCTGCCGTAAAATAATAAAGATCCCATCGAGTGACCACTTGGAAAGCTGTAGCTTTGTTCCACTACAAGAGGCAAAATATCAGGACGTTCCCGTTTAAAGTACCATTTTAATCCTTTATTTAATAGCGCTCCAATTCCAGATGTGCCTACCAAAAAAATAGCCAGTGCCCATTTTTTCCTCCAGCATAATATACCAGTAAGCAGCACAATAAAAAAAGTGATCCCTTTTATCGAACCAAAAAAACTGATGACGATCATAATTGTAGTAAAGCTTTCTGTAACATACGATTGAATAATTGCAATTATCCGATGGTCAAAATCAATTACTTCATTGCTTGTAACACCTTTTGCGATAAGAATAAAAATGCGACTGCAAACCAACGCGACTAATAAAAAAAATAGGACGTAATTTATTATTAGTCTTTTTCCTTTATTCATAGATAACCTCCCAAAATATATTGTTGTTCTTAAATGGCAAAACAAACGTTTTTATTTACGATAATAATATTTATTTGAAATAAAATACAAAAAAGCTCCGTGGAAATCCGGTACTTCCACGGATTTGTTGAATCTTATTACGCCTCTTTCACCGCTTTTTTTCTTGTTCTTTTTTTCTTTTCTACTGTTTTGGCTGGTTTCGTCTTGTCAATAGATGCTTGAAGTGCTGCCATCAAATCCATTACATTCGTCGTTTCCACTTTTTCTTTACTAGTAACTATTTCTTTGCCTGTTTTTTTGCTTTCAATCAGCTGTAATAATGCCGAACGATATTCATCGGTGTATTTACTTGGATCAAATGTAGTCGTTAATTGATCGATTAAAAGAATAGCCGTTTCTAGTTCTTTTTTAACAATTTGCCCTTCTGCAGGGACATTTGGCACATCCTCTGCCTTTCTAACTTCATCAGGAAAATGGATAGTCTCCATGACAAGCGTATTTTCATAAACACGGATTACCGCAAGCTGCTCTTTCGAACGAATGATAATTTTTGCAACCCCAACTTTTCCTGATTCTAATAATGCTTGTCTTAATAAAGCATATGCTTTATTACCACCATCTCCTGAAGATATATAGTAACATTTTTCATAATAGATTGGGTCGATTTCTTCCAAATTCACAAAGTCAATAATTTCAACCGCTTTATCCTCGTTTTCTTTCCGAAGTTTTTCTAACTCCTCATCATCCAAAATGATATATTTCCCTTTTGCGTATTCATATGCTTTCACAATCTCCTCAGGAGCGACTTCTTTTTGACAAGCAGAGCATTTTTTTTCGTATTTAATCGGTGCATGACAGTCTTTATGAAGAGTTCTTAATTTTATATCTTTATCTTCTGTTGCTGTATGCAATTTAATAGGAATCGTAACAAGCCCAAAGCTAATATTTCCTTTCCACATTGTATGCATGATATTATCTCCTATCTGTTTTCTAGCTATTTTTAAAGTGGCTTTTCTGTCATGGTTTCATTCAATTAATAATTGGTAATGCATGAAATATAAAGGAGAGAGAAACGATAAGCAAAAGAGAAGGTTTAAAGAAGGAATGAAAAAGATGATTTACTCTGCTAACTTTATTATTGTCAGCTATGATAAAAAAGAAGATTTATTTATTGTCGCTGTTTGTAAAAAAGAAAAAGTAGTTAAAGTTGGTTCCTTTCATAAAGGTATCAAGGATACAGAGAAAAATGCAGTATTAAAAATAATGGAAAATAATAAAATAAAATCCGATTCTCGTTCTTTAACGGTGAAACCTGGTATTTGTGTGGATTTAACATTTAGTGCTTTTCAAAATGGTCAGTTAGTAAATGCTTTTTTTAAACAATTTTTGCTTCCTTTTAATTGGAAGGATTGTACATATGAACAATTGACCCAAATTCTCAAACCAAAAAAAGTGGAAATAACGAACCCTGATAAATTATTGTTTCCGAAAAAAAATACAACGAAACAAGACTATATAAATTACTTAGAAACAATCGCACCCTATTTGCTTCCTTATTTAAAAGATCGATTATTAACGCTGATTCGCTTTCCACATGGGCTTTTTGGCGAATCTTTTTATCAGAAGCAATGCCCAGATTATGCTCCTGCTTTTATTGAAACATGGAAAAAGGATTCGATTGATTATATTGTTTGCAACAATATCGA
Organism: Niallia yueguangensis; assembly: GCF_052663115.1. Taxonomy (NCBI): domain Bacteria; kingdom Bacillati; phylum Bacillota; class Bacilli; order Caryophanales; family Bacillaceae; genus Niallia; species Niallia yueguangensis. The sequence continues at coordinate 256,181 of NZ_JBQTCX010000004.1, read as the reverse complement.
AACCATAACTTGGCTAGGCAACCAGCTAGCATTTGAATTTCATATTCCCTTTGAGACGATTTACTCAGAAGGAAAACCTTCAGAAATAGTTTTTGATCTCGATCCACCTTCTAAAGAGTATTTTTCGTTGGCAATTGTTGCTGCTAAGCAATTAAAAATAATTTTAGACAACTTGCATTTGCTTTCCTTTCTAAAAATATCAGGAAACAAAGGGATTCAAGTATATATTCCGCTGCAGGAAAAAAACTTTACCTATGAGGAAACGAGAAGATTTACAGAATTTGTAGCTCACTATATGGTTTCCGCTGAACCTGATTTATTTACAATAGAACGGCTTAAAAAAAATCGCGGCAATCGGCTGTATATTGATTATATTCAGCATAGTGCAGGAAAAACGATTATTGCACCGTACTCGCTAAGAGGAAATGAAGATGGCAGTGTTGCCTGCCCTATTTATTGGGAAGAATTAACCGAACAATTAACACCAAATACATTTACGATGGAGTTTGTATTATCACGATTAAACAACAATGAAAATCCATTTGCAGATTATTTTGATGCAAAAAATAAACAGCCTTTTCAAAAGGTATTAGATTTTATAAAGTAACCCTTCCTTATTATCCCTAACGGAGAGCAAACAAAAGCCTGTTATTCCATGTGAAGCTTAGCAAAGAATAACAGGCTTTTTCGTTACTAATAATAATAAATATACTTTGTATGTTTTTGCATTTTGTTGATGTTTACTTATATTTATCAAATACTTTTCAAACGATGGACTTAAACAATACAATCATTCTTTAATAATACTCCATTCATTTTAATTTGATTCTGAAAGTGGAATTCTGTACAGCTTATCGTCATTCTCCCGAGGAGTACCACGCCCGTCTGTATTATTGCTAATGAAATAAAGGGAGTTATCTTCAATTAGCACATCCCGAATTCTGCCAAGCCCAGTTATTACTTCTCGATGTTTACCTGTATCAAGGTCAAATTCTAAAACTGCAGATCCTCTAAGTGCTGCAACGTACAATTTGCCATCATAATAGTCCATGCCAGATGGTGCCCAAGTGGCTTCATCTCCTGAAGTGAATAGCGGTGAAACCATTCCTTCTTGTTCCTCATAGCCTTCAATAATTGGCCAGCCATAATTTTGACCGGCTTCTATTTTGTTGACCTCATCATTCGCATCGTTGCCGTGGTCACTTGCATATAGAGTACCATTAGAGGACCAGGCAATTCCTTGAGGATTTCGGTGTCCATAACTATACATGTAGGAATTTGGATATGGATTATCACTTGGTATAGATCCATCCAGATTCATTCTTAAAATTTTTCCACCTAATGACTGTAGATCTTGTGCTATATCCGATTCAGTTGCATCTCCAGTTGTTGCATAAAGTTTTCCATCAGATCCAATTTTAAGCCTCCCTCCATGATGGACGGGACCACTTGGGATTTTATCGAGAAGCAAACTCTCTTCTCTCCAAACGTTATCTTCCAAACGGAGTGTTATTATACGATTAAATTGTCCGGAGCTGTCTTCATATGTATAATAAGCATATGCTAAATTCGATTCCGGAAAGTCGGGAGCGAGCACAAACCCTAATAACCCTGCCTCTGCAGCTGTCGCAAGTTCTTTCTCGAGTTCAACGCCTTGCCGTTCTATTTCTCCCTTTTCTATTTTTACGATGTTTCCTGGTCTCTCTGTCAAATAGAATGTATCTTCAAGTTTTTCAATAGACCAAGGAACCTCAAGGTTTTCCGCAATCACTTCTTGTTCTCTAATAGACACGACTGCCTCTTCAGATTCTTCATTTTTCTGCTCATTTGAAGAGTTTTGCTGTTCATTTACAGAACAACCAGCAATTAGAAATATTGCAAACATAGATACGACTAAGACTCTTTTCAACTCCAATCACCTCTATCATTTTAGAATTAATTTTTTCTCGAGCTACGAAATTAACGCCATCCTCTTGTAAAGACTTGGTCACCTTGTTAAAAGACCCTGTTTTTTAGTCGGAGAGCGTCCAGTAACTAATAATTTGTGTGGTTTTCCAACTTATTTTTCCCACCATAAAGTAATAGGAATGGATAACTCTCCATTTAATGGAACAGTTTCACCAATTTTAGGAGCGAATAAATTCACACCTTTTTTCTTTGCCTCTATTAATGCTCGTTCTATAGGTTCTGTCCAACTATGATACGCAAGGGTAAATGCTCCCCAATGAATTAACATCATATTCTTCCCTTTTACATCTAAATGAGCCTGTACAGATTCTTCTGGTTTCATATGGACCCAAGACCATCGTCTATCATATTGACCGCCTTCAATTAAAGCGATATCAAAAGGTCCATATTTTTCACCGATTTCCTTAAAATGTGCATCATAACCTCCATCTCCGCTCGTATAAAAACGGGTATGTTTTCCAAGAATAACCCAACCACCCCATAGAGTCGTATCTCGATTAAAAAGACCTCTACCAGAGAAGTGTTTGGATGGAGTCAATGCAACGGTTAAACCTTGGAACTTGGTTTCATCCCACCAATTAAGTTCTGTAATTTTTTCTTTTGCAACTCCCCAACGGATCAAGTGAGCACTTACACCGTAAGGAACGAAAAAATGCCCTACCTTGTCCTTCAGCTTTCGTATGGATGGATAATCCAAATGATCGTAATGATCATGGGTAATAAAGACAGCATCAATAGGCGGCATTTCATCAATAATATCCAACATATCTTCACTGTAGCGTTTGCTTCCTGCAAAAGAAACTGGAGAAGCAATTGGACCTAGCATAGGGTCTACGAGTATCTTTTTATTATCAATACTAAGTAAAAAAGCAGAATGCCCAAACCAAGTTAAACTATCTTCTTCACTTTTAATTTTGTTCCAATCAATCTCGGAAACAGGAATTTGGCCGGCAGGATTTCGATCTTTACTCCCTGAAATAGATTCCTTAAACATGGAGAAGTAATCAGATGCACTCAAGTCCATCTTTGTTGGCACTTGATTAACAAATTTCCCGTTAACATAATTATCAAACTTCTCATATTTCTCTTTTTGTTCATTACTTGGGTTTCCTCCGAATACTGGATGTAAGTTTAAATACAATAAAATGACAGTACATAATACAACTAAAAAAACGAATAAATAAATCATTATTTTTTTCATAATTCCTTCCCTTTTTTTGCTATTTATTTAATTTTCTTTCGAAAACATTTCTTTTGCAACTATAATGCCTTCAACCAGCATTAAAAGAAATAAACAAACTACATTTAATAAAAACACATCAACATAAAGGTAAAACAGCCCTTGTTTTTATTAATCAAACGAGGGCTGTTTATGTCTACTAAAAACAACATTTGCGATCTAAAAAAGTCATTTTTTAATGTACAAAAAATCGACTTTTTTAGGTTTAAATTCGCTTAGCATAAAAAATATCCGAAATGTTGGCGTTACTCCTTTTAAGTACGACTAGATAACAGGATAATACTGTTCATACCGTGGATTACAATAATATGGGGGTCTAGGTCCTATTTTGGGCATTTGATAAATATAAGGGTTGGAATCATATAGCACCTCCACTTTTTCATCAGAATGAGCTACTAACAATAACTTTACTTCAGGATTATAATATTGTATAGAAATAACCTCCTTGAAACGATTCTTTTATACTCACCTTATTCAATTTTCTATGGTATTGAGCCCGTACCAGCAATAATGGTTATACATCTAGGCAGTTAAATAATACCCTGCACTTTATTAGCCTATATTACATAAAGTAACTGGAAAATGGTTATTTAGGGGAGGACAACTATGTCACAAGATGACTACAAAAATCATAAAAGCGGAAATGAAAAAGGTTATCCAATGTATCCTAATTATGGAAAAATAACACGCTACGAAGATGTTCCGATCACTGTTCCAGAACAACGTCAGTTTCGCCAGCCAGGTGTAGAAAAGTTAATGGTTCCAAGACCAATTATTGAAAATCCGAATTATAAAGGAAGCGGAAAATTAGCAGGCAAGGTTGCACTTATCACTGGTGGTGATAGCGGAATGGGTGCAGCAGCAGCCATCGCTTTTGCTAAAGAAGGTGCGGATGTTACCATTGCTTATCTAGATGAGCATGAAGATGCGAATCGTACGAAGACAAGAATTGAAGAACTCGGACAACGCTGTTTATTATTGCCAGGAGACTTAAGAGAAAAACAGCAGTGCATCGACATCGTGGAAAAAACTATCCAAACATTTGGGCAGCTAGACGTTCTTTGTAACCATGTTGGTATCCAGTTTCAGCAATTGAGCTTACTTGACATTACTGATGAGCAGTTCGATGATACTTTTAAGGTGAACATCTACTCTCATTTCTACACCACTCGTGCAGCACTTCCATACTTAAAAGCTGGAGGCTCCATAATTAATACTTCCTCTGTTGTAACATATGTTGGATATGAGCAATTGATTGATTATACAGCTACTAAAGGAGCTAATATTGGTTTTACACGTGCATTAGCGAATAATTTAGTAGATAAGGGCATCCGGGTAAACGCCATTGCTCCTGGCAGGATATGGACTCCCCTCATCCCAGCAAGCTTCTCTGCAGACGAAGTTACACTAGTGGATAATCCAATGCAGCGTCAAGGTCAGCCTTTTGAAGTTGCCCCTACCTTTGTATACCTCGCGTCCGATGATTCACGTTTTGTGACCGGGCAAACGCTTCATGTTAATGGAGGGCAATGGATGTCATCTTAACTAATACACACAAAGCCCTTAGATTAATTCCCCCTCAAACTTAATGGTATTGAAGTGTTAATTTGGTCCTTAATGGCTACCAATGTTGTTTGTTTAATATCCGGATTTTAATTAGACAAAGTATAAATAACAATCTCTTAATAAGGGGCTTTCAGAAGTCGATTTTTCAACTTCTGAAAGCCCCTTTTCATATTCGAGAATGTTGCTATATCACCATCTTAAATTTTAAATTTTATTGATTTTGTCCTATTTCTGACAGCCCATTTCACTTGGATACACGTTTTTGCCTATGCAAAAACACCTCCGATTTCAGTATTTATTACAATGTACCATTTTGGAAGGTGCTTTATTGTGCATCATTATTTAAAATTAGCCCATCAACTCTCTGAAGAATACACAGCATAAATCCCCCCATGCTTTCAAAAAGCAGAGTATGAGGGCTGCTATGGACCTTCATTCGAGATCTCAATTGAAACAAAGCTCATCCATTTGACTTAGTTATCAATATTCTTATGGAACCAGACAGAGGACATTGCCGAAACCTCGAGGTTATCAACCACAGCTTCTCCCCCTGTGGAGAACAGCTGAATACCATCACTGGTAGCGCTAGGGAAAATCTGGTCGGTTATGGCTACTCGGCCGCCATCGGCGAAAATTTCCACTGAGGACCAGTCCACATAGATCTGCAGTGATACCTTGCCATCGCGGACGGGTACCGCTACGCGTTTCACACTAGGAAAAGATGAGTTAAAATTGACTTGTCCCGATTGTGTTCTGTCAAGGTAGAGTTGTTCACCTGCAACATCGTACCCGATCACAGTTCGTTCACCATTTCCGGTTCGGACATTCACCCCAAAGCTTTTGGCCGTGTTAGGCTTGAACGTGACATCCAAGCGGTATGCTTTGCCCGAGGCTTTAGAGCCGAGATTGGTTTCGCCCTCAGCAAGAGTTGCGTGTCTAAGCTTGTATTTCGCCTCTCGTGCCAAATGCGCAGCAGATTGTATAGGTGACTGAACGATCTGAGGCGTACCGTCAATGGTTTGTAGCTTCAGTTCTCGTGGAAGAGACTGCACCCCCCGCCAAGGCGAAGTTGGGATATCATTAGCATAGTTCCAATTGTTCATCCATCCAATCATAATCCGCCGATCTTTTGGTGCATCATTGTAGGTAACCGCCGCATAAAAGTCCTGTCCATGGTCAATCCAACGAGCCCGCTGTAGAGCGTTGGTGGCAGGAGCAGCGGCCAGGGTGAACTGGTCAGCCAGTACGTGTCCCCATCCCCCTGTGTTTCGGTCAACTATTTGAATCTGAGCCTGTTTCCCCTGCAGATCGCGCAAATCCCAGGACGTCCAGTCTAACGCAGCGCTGTCGTTTCCAGTTGCGGTACGCACAACCTGACCGTTCACCAAAAGATTTACAGCGGTTTCCATAGCCCATGGTTTAGCCTTCACATCGGAAAAGACGATGTTATCGATCATGAGATGACCCCAACCGGTGCTTCCATCGTTTTGATCAATGATCTGTAATGTCGCCTGCTTACCGCGATACTTCGAAACATCGAAGACCGACCAGTCCAAATTTGCACTATTATTACCGGTAGCGCTGGCAACAACATTGCCATCGATAACAAGGTTGAGAACCGTAGGATGACCCGTTGAGGCAGGATGATCTCCTCCGGCAATAAGGAAATTAATGAAATCAGAGCCAATGATGAACGTCGGGGACGTCACGGTACCTTCTGCTCTATCACAACTGGCGGTTTGACACGTGTCCAAAACCTGATTTCCCAACTGACCACTCAAATTTTCCCTGGTCGGTACGATTCCAGCGAAATCACCAGTCCCAGTCCAGCTGAACAGGCTGGATTCTTCAAAGTCTTCCAAGACCTGTCCGGGAGGCGGGGCGGTCGAAGCACCATCTACATAAGGATGGTTACCGCCTGCAATAAGAAAATTTAGATAATTTTGATTGATCGTAAATTCCGGCGATATTAGGCTTCCTACCTCGCTGTCGCTGCCATGGAAGCTATCTACAAACCCGTGTCCGAGGTATCCTATCGGACCAAGATCGTCCTTGACTGGACCTGTGCCGAAAGCCGTTCCTGTTGTCGTCCATAAACCGTAGTCTGGACCCTCAAAATCGTTGAGAATGGTACCGGTTGGCGGAGTATACACCGGTTCATCATCAGTGAATCTGGTTCCGTTGAAGTTCCCGATAAAATACTCGGCTTTTCCAGCGACATTGACCGTCATTACCCATTTCATGTTGTTTTTGTTGCCGTCCAATGCCATGGGAAATAGGTCTGGGCACTCCCAGACAGAGCTAGTGACTCCCGCAGGACCGAACTCGCTAAGCAATGACCAGCTTTTTAAGTTCGGTGAGGAGTAAATAGCCACCTTATGCTGATCCGACAAGGCTACTACCATTCGCCAGCTTTTTGTCGGTTCGTACCAAAAGACTTTGGGATCTCGAAAATTGTGAGATCCGATGTCAAGCACCGGATTTCCGGCGTACTTCGTCCACGTGGTACCGCCGTCGGTGCTGTAGGACAAGGCTTGCTGCTGAAGTCCACTATCCTTCACAGCACGAGTATAAACGGCGACCAGCGGAGGATTCTCGGATGTTCCTAGCCCGCTTGAATTGGTCTTATCAAATACAACACCACCCGACCAAACTTCCTCATTGGCATCTACTGGAATAGCAACAGGAAGTTCCCTCCAATGCATAAGATCCTTGCTCACAGCATGACCCCACGAAGCATGCCCTCCCGTCATCCCATACTTGTTATATTGATAGAACAGGTGATATTCGCCTTTATAATAAATTAATCCATTAGGATCATTCATCCAGTTTTTGGCCGGCGAATAGTGAAACTGAGGCCGATAGGATTCCTGATAGGTGTCCTGATCTCCCGGGACGTGCCCGGAACCTGTGGATATTCCAACAGCGTACGTTCCGAATGGATAACCAACTGTTAGGCCGGTCAGAGCAGCCAATCCGACTGCCGCCCTAAGCAGGTGACGCTTACGGGACGACATTTTTAAAGATATCAATGTTTTAAATGAAACCACGATAGCACCTCCAAACATGTGATAAAAAGCGTTAATTGATACTTTCTTTCGTACATTCAGTAGATTTTATTTGGGATTGTTCCTCCAGTTGACACTGGTAATATTTGTAATTTTATACAGCGTCCATGTAACCAATAACGACAACTCTAAAGACAATAAACCAGATGAAATGTTATATCAAACACATTTTGTTTAGTTTGAACATTCACTTTTCTAACATAATATTTAACTCTCGAAACAATGCTTGGGATATGAATATGAGTCTACTTGAACAAAGGTTATCTACCATATATGCAGAAACTGCGTTATACAATGTCCCTCCAAATATATCCACTAAAAAAGGAATCCCTCTTTATCTTCAGGTATGTCCTTTGGCATCTGTTTAGATTTTCTTGAAGTGTTTGTTTGTCTTTTCCTATTAAGAAAGGCACTGTCATCAGGTTGACTTCGCCAAATCCCATTCCTGCAGATCCTTTTAATACTGCATCAACCCCCCATAGTCACTATTAGTCACTGAAATCATATGTGTTGCTCCCCTCTTTTAATGTCTTGCACTAATTAACAATGCAAGTTACATGCCACAAAAGAGTATTAAGCGCTTTCATTATTTTTTAACTCTTTGTTTTTATGTTTTAATACACATTTATCTGAAAATTTTTTCTTTTAATACGCATTTATCTGAAAACTGTTATTCACTGTTATTCTTTGATACACATTTATCTATAAAAGCAAACCTGTATTAAAAAACGTATCCTTTTAATAAAGGTTTACTTTTGACTCCTTCGTTTTGTAAACGACCAATGGGTTTCACTACCAACCGTGGGACTTTTCTTCACTTAATGAATCAACAAGCAAATCAAAACTCTTAAAAAATACTCTGAAAAATCCATTTATAATATCTGTATCCTAAGACCCTAATATTTTTCATATATTATGTTCAAACTATGGAAAAAATAGAGGTGAATTTATGAATTTAGAGCCTATCATTCCATTTGAGCCAGTAAGTACAGACCAAATTCCAGAAGGTGACCAATGGATTGCCCAAGTTAAGTGGGATGGCGTCCGGATACTTACATACTATGATGGAAATACTGTACGCTTATTCAACAGAAAATTAAATGAACGTAGTTTTCATTACCCAGAAATATCGAGCATTAAGACTTTTTGTAAGTCGCAATCAGTTATTTTGGATGGGGAAGTTATTGCATTGGGGGAAGACAGAAAGCCTTCTTTTCACGAGGTAATGCGCCGGGACGGAATTCGAAGGTTAGAACGAGTTAATGAATTGAAAGAACAAGTACCTATTTCATATATGATTTTTGATGTTATTTATTGTAATAATGAGTGGAAAAATAAACTTCCTTTGAAAGACAGGGTTTCTTTACTTGAGCAAATAATTGTCCCGAATGAGCATATCCAAGTTGTGCCTTCTTATCCTGATGGTGATGCTTTATTTGAAGCTATAAAACAGCAAGATATGGAAGGAATAATCGTAAAAAACCTTGACAGCCAGTATCTTATCAATGGTAAAGATAGCCGATGGAAAAAAGTGAAGAATTATAAAGATTTAATAGCAGTCGTAGGCGGTGTAACTTTACGGAGTGGCATTGTAAATTCTCTTTTGCTTGGCTTATACGATAAAAAAGGAGCATTTTTATACATTGGACATGTTGGGACTGGAAAATTAAAAAAGTCAGAATGGAGAGAATTGACTGAAAAAATAAAACCAATTTTAGTTAACCAACGTCCATTTATTAATAAACCTGAAAGGTTAAAAGATGCAATATGGATCAAACCTCAAATTACAGTGAAGGTTCAATTTATGGAATGGACCAAAGGACATACACTTAGGCAGCCGTCTATACAAGCTTTTGTTGATACTCCACAAGACAAATGTACTCTTACATAAGTGGAAAGTTAATATTTTACAGTTTATAACAGGAGATTTCATCCCTTCTCCAACAGGATTTAGTAAGTTTTTAAAAAACTTACTAAATCCATATGAAGTTTATACCAAAATTGCTTTCCCAATACACTTGTTTCTTTTTTAATAATTATGTAGTCATTATAATCATAAAGTTTGAACAAAAAACGATATCTGAAGTCCTTCAAAAAACAATAAAGAGCTTCCTTTTCTATTCTGTATTTTTGAACGTATTACTATTTTTCATTGTTAACAAGCACACCAAAAACCCGCTCCTGTATAAGTAACGGGTTGATTACAAATTCCTAACATTTTCTTTTGCAAGATTTCTCCTCCGTTATCCAATAAACTTTGCCAATTCATTATTAAATTTATCCCGCTCCTCCCAAAACAACCCGTGGCCGCTATATTTAAAAGGTACAAGCTTAGCATTTTTTATCCCTTGTTTTTGCGCCTCGGCCAGCGGAAAATGACATACTTTGTCATGAATTCCGTGCAGAATAAGGGTTGGAACGTGAATTTTCCCCATATCTTGAAATAGGCTTTCTTCATGTAGCCAAGTATTTGCAACCATAGCGGTGGACCAGCTTGCGGCTTGTAGTCCCAATTGAAAAAACCAATTTGAAAAAGGCTCTGTTACATGTTGAAAGAAAAACATATTACCAAATCCTTGCAGCATATTTGGACGGTCATTATAAGTCCCCTGTATGATTTGTTTTACATCCTCAGTTTTTTGACCATAAGGAAAATAAGGCCGTTGAATAAGACTAGGTGCAGCAGCTGCAAGTAGAGCTAGCTTTGAAACCCCATGTCCATGGTGCCGAGCCACATATCGAATGGCAACAGCTCCCCCTGTGGAATGACCGGCCAGCGTAATATTTCGCAACTTCAAAGCGTCTATAACACTTCGAACATCATCAGCCAAACGATCATAGTCATATCCTTTCCAAGGTTTATCTGACTGGCCAAATCCCCTAAGATCCATTCCGATACAACGATAACCCATTTGAGGAAGTTGATTAAATTGATATTCAAACATCTTATGATTTGCAGGCCAACCATGAATAAAAAAGATCGTTTTCTCATTTATCGGATTTATATCTTCTACATAAATGTTAACATCCGGCTCTACCCTAACATAGTACCCCAAGCCAATCCCCCCAATAAATAAAAGTCTTCTGATAGAGACTATATTCAAAAGGACCTATTCTTTTAACCAAAACCATCAAAACTATTGAAATATTTTTTAAGTATAATTATTTAGAGACAACTCACTTATTTTCATGTAACAAAGTGATAACCCATCCCTAAAGTGGAGCACACGGAAATTTTTAGGAATAAGTTTTAAAAGTAAACAAGGAATGCGACCGAAATCAGCATTTTTTCACTTAATAATAAAAAGAAAGTGTAAAGGATCTAAACTATTCTTAAATTTTACAAGGCAGAATGTTTAGTAATAAAAATGAAATGGACGATGCTTTCGGCCATACTATCGGTATCTCTAAATATTAATAATAAATCCCTGCAACATATGAGTCACAGGGATAAATGCAGCACCTTTATTCAGATTTTTGGGCTATAAAAAAAGCACTTTGAACCTGACTAACTGCTGTTTGGGCTTGTGCAATTTCAGTAGCAGCTTGTTTGATTGCTTCTTGAGCTAAAGTTGGATCAGATGAAGACTTTTCAATCGCTTGATTTAGTAAATTTTGAGTAAGAGTTACATTCGCCTTTGCTTGATTTAATTGGTTTACATCAATTTGTTGATTATTTTGGGTCATTAGTATTCTCTCCTTTAATCTTTGAATTAAATTACTTCTATATAATTACCTAACTCGTTTCGTTTATTATTAAAATAATCTTCCAAGAATAACAACTTCTTTTTTGGCTATATACTACATGTTTTTTGCTTTGGGTGGGGATAGTTAAAGTATAAATTTATTATTCTTGCGGTTCTTAGTAACAAAAGTATGTAAATAAACTTAGCATAATAGAGGAGGATAAAATAGTGGAAATCAGAGTCATGACGTTTAACATTCATCACGGCAAAGGAATGGATAAACAATTAAATCTTAACAGAATAGCTGAAGTAATTGAAAATAGTGAGGCTGATATTATTGGCCTTAACGAGGTGGATAAACATTTTTCTAAGCGAAGTCTTTATCAAGATCAGATTAGTTGGCTTGCAAAACAATTAAAATTAGAGTACGCTTTCAGTCCTTCTCTCTCAGTAAAACATAAAAATTCAACACCAGAACGGCAATATGGAAATGCTCTTTTGTCACGATATCCAATCGTAGCAAAAAAGAGCCATTCTTTTCATTTGATATCTGGACTAACTGAAGGAAGATCATTGCTTGATGCAACCATTCAAATAAACAAAAAGTTATATCGAATCATGGTTACTCATTTAAGCCTCAACCCTTATCTCCATAGAAAGCAAACAAATTATATCTTAAATCAGTTTCATGAGTCTCCATATCCCGTTATTATCATGGGAGATTGGAATATGAAACCTGGATCCAGACAATGGAGGAAATTAACTAACAAGGTTCAAGATGCTTGGCAGATTGCAGGAATTGGGCCAGGCTATACTTATCCATCGATTCGCCCAAGGGCTAGATTGGATTACATATTTGTCAGTTCCGAACTACAGGTTGTTGAAGCAGAAGTGATCATAAAAGAAACAACAGCTTCTGATCATTTACCGTTAAAAGCAACCATATCTTGTTGTCGATAGGTAATTAATCGTCCGATGTTGAAGGTCAGCTAAAGGTATTTAGTAATTTCCCCTCCCCCCTCCTTTCTAGTAAGTTTTAACAATCACATAAATCATTACCATAAATAATTCCTTACTAAAATTTTAATACTATAGATAGTAATTGAATTTGAAAAGGAGAAAAAAGAATGAGGGGTTATCTGTTGTCCATTTGGAGTATTTTAGATCCCATTTACTATAAATGCAGTCGTCTTACTTATCTCCCAAAAACAGGATCTGACAGAAATATTTTTCGTGTTCGACTTACAAAATACAAAGGAAAAAACATTATATTATCAGATGGTACTAATATAAAAAAAAATGATCTATTAATCAAAATCCATCTGCATAATGTAAAACTTTTGAAGGAGTTAAAAAATACAAAAAGTGAATTAAAAAAAGCAAAGATTATTTTTCGCTCTGTTCAACATTCATTGCCAGGAATAGAGCTTTATATCCGTAACCATAAAAAATCACAACAAATAAAAGGAATTATTGGCATCACAAACCTAAATAAAAGCTGTGATAGATTAGGGTTTGAAGTCGTTCATTTTACTAATCGAATCTATAAATGGTTTAAATGGACAAGCTCTTTACCAATCACATTACTTTCACGAAACAGCCCTTTCAAGAACAATATTTTTAAGTATCAGCCAAGTTATTTACTCATGTCCAAACATAAACTATCAAGTTTGTATCGAAAATAAAGGTGGCTTGTTAACCACCTTTTAGTTCAAATTAGATTGCATTCGCTTCGTCTTTTTCTATAGCTGCTAATGACAGTTCATGCAATGTTATTTCCGGTCTGCTACCGACACGGATATTAACACCTGTTTGTCCAAGACCTTCATTAATATAATATGGTTTACCATCTTGTACATGAAGACCTTTCACAATATTCATTCTAGCTAGCTTGCCCATTTTTACAAGGTGATAGGCTTTCGGATAGCAAATTTGTCCGCCATGAAAATGACCTGATAACAAGTAGTCAAAATGATATTTTTTCATATGAAGAACAATGTTTGGATCATGTGTTAATACTAAATTTGTCCCAAACTTGATATTCTTGTATGAAGCTGGTAAATCACTGCGCTTAGTACTAAAGTCATCAATACCAATAATATTTAACAGTTTCCCCTTGACGATAATCGTTTCATTCTCATTATTCATTACCTTACAATTGTGCTGTTCAAGTGTTTCAATTAATAGTTGAAGGTTATTATTACGTAAAACATAATCATGATTGCCAAGAACTGCATAAATGCCATATTGTGCATTTAATTTATTCAAAACTTTTAAATAAGGAACTAGTTTAGGTATCGACCGTTTGCGGTCAAGGAAGTCTCCTGTAAGTGCAATTAAGTCGATTGGTTCATTTTTTAATTTTTCATAAAGCTGATCTGGAGTGATGGAGATATTTTCAAGATGTAAATCAGATAATTGGAGAATCTTTAAAGTCGGTGCATTTTTGATGGACTGTACGGAATCTATTTTAATTTTATTAAGAACGACATCATGTGTATTTTTATAGGCTTTTTTAAAAAGATAAAATAAAACGACAATGATTGCTGTCAATATAATCAATTTCATAAACATCACCCTTTCTAAGCTTTCATTATAAATGATATAAGCTGCAATTTGTTTCGGGAATTGATGGAAACAAAAAGTAATCCTATATAATATTGTGAGGTTTATTATGAAACAAGCAAAAAACATTTTATTTTTTCCCTTTTTGCAAATTCCTTCTGGCCATCATCAAGTAGCTAATGCAATCATGGAAAAGATAACAACTAAACATCCACAAATCAAATGTGAAAAAATAGATATTCTTTCTTACAGCTATGGAAGAGTTGAGACTTTTATTTCAAAAACATATATAAAGTGGATTCAAACAATTCCGCACTTTTATAACTGGATCTATCAAAACAGTGTATATAAAAATATTAATAAGAGTAAACGTTATCGTTTATATGAGCTATTATTCTTAAGCTTTATGAAGAAGGTTATTAAAGAAAAGCGACCAGACCTTATTGTATGTACACATGCCCTCCCCTCTTATATGGTAAATATGTTAAAAGAAAAAGGAGAACTAAATACACCAGTTATTAATATTTACACTGATTATTTTATTCATCGTCTTTGGGGAATGAAAAATATTGATTATCACTTTATAGCCTCTCATCATATGAATGAATTTTTAAAACAAAGAGGATTAAAAGAGGAACAAATATTTATGACAGGAATTCCTATTCATCCAAAAATTAAGAAACAAACAAAACCCATTTCCTTACAAAACACTTCTAGCTTGTCACTATTGATCACTGGAGGAAATTTAGGTGTTGGTGAAATAGAAGAACTAGTGAATAGGATAGAGCTTAACCTAAATGTAAAGTTTTTTGTTCTATGCGGAAAAAATGAAAACTTATATAAAAAAATCAAACAAACAGGAAAATCTAACATCATCCCTTTAAAATATATTCAATGCAAAGACAAAATGAATATGCTTTACGACGAAATAGATGGAATTATCACAAAACCAGGTGGAGTTACCATTAGTGAAAGCTTATTCAAAAGAAAACCTATTTTTATATACCATGCATTGCCAGGACAAGAAATAATAAATGTGCAGCAACTAAAAAAACTCGGTGTTATTTTTGATATGAGCAATTGGAAAAACCAAAAACAACCATTTGATCAATTCATTTTTTCATTTTTTCATAAAAACAGCCGCTTATTGGATCATTATCAAAGGTGTATATCTAATTACCATAAACAACTTTCAAATAAAGAAGCAGCACAAATAATCGAGGAAATTTTACTGAAAGATATTTAAAGTAAATAACGCCCAAGTGATCGTAACACTTGGGCAAAATAGTGATGGTATTTAAATCTATCCGTTCTAGTTTTCAGATTTATCAAGTTCATTACGCAATTCTTTCATCGTTTGAGGGTTCTTTTTTCCAAATGTAAAGTAATACAAGATCGCACTCGCCAGAACAACAAAACTTAATAATAGGATGAGATTACTGTACAAATACGCCTCGGAGTTTAAGCTGAACGGATGCAACGGAAAAGCGAGCACTGCCTGTTCCATTACTCTGGCAACTATAGCTGTTCCTACTGCTCCGGAAATAAACGACGTCATGTTATAAAAACCCATGCCGACTCCGATTCGATCAGGAGGCAATATTTGCGTTACACTTTCCGTTAATGCCGTTTGCAAGAACGAGAATCCAATGTACATAATGATGAGAGACAACGCAATGTACCAGACCCAATGACCGATGGATGAAGACTGCAAAAGCAGACTTAGGGCAATCAATGCCAGACCCAAGTATACGACAAAATGACTACCTCTCTTAACCGTCATCTTCCCGGCAACTCTTCCGAATATGACGGCGCTAAAAGCTCCCGGAAACATGATGAGCCCAATGTTCTCTGTCGTTAATCCGTACATTTTACTTAGCATCAGCGGGATCACAAACATCATCGACATAACCGTGCTAAAGGTAAGAAAGCCAATGATGAGTCCGCTGCGGTAAAGCGGATTGGTAAAGAGGGCAGGATCGACAAACGGTTCATCAGCCCGTCGGATACGTACGATAAATAGAATGAGCGTTATCACACCAATTAGTAAATAAAACCAGCTAGCTTCTGTCGTAAATAAAATCAAGGTTGAGACTGTGATTCCCACTAGTACGGCTCCAAGGACATCTACTTTTCCTGACCCAGTATTTTCTACAGGAAGGAACTTTTGGAAAAAAGGAATAGCGACTAGTGCAGGAAGCGGCACAAGAAATAAAAAGGACCAGTGGAACGATCCGGCGATATAACCTCCGAGTACCGGCCCGATGCCGATCGCGAAGGAAACGGTAGATGTAATGATACCAAACATGTTCCCACGTTCTGATGGTGAAAAATATTTGGCGACAATGACCATAATAAGTGCTGGAATGGCGGATGCGCCGGCTCCTTGAATCGCTCGAGATACTATAATCCCAGGGTACCAGGATTGCAAAGCAAAGCCCAAAATAGAGCCCGTTCCATATAGGGTGATTCCGATTGTGATTAATTTTTTGACGCTAAACAAATCAGACAGCTTTCCGAAAATAACGGATCCCATACCGAATATGGTAATGAAGACCGTAATTACCCAGCTCACTCCGGAAGCACTCAGCCCGAACTGCTCGGCAATATCGGGGGTTGACACATTAAAAACCGATTCGTTCAATACGGCAAAAAACAGGATGTAATAGATCCAAAATACACTTTTTTTCATGTTTGATGAATTCGTTTGGGTATCGGTGCTTCTCTCCATGTTTTACGCTTCCTTTCTTTCTAGAGGGATCCCCTGATTTAACCGATCCTTAATTTCTTTCCAGCATGACAGCGTTTCAAATAATTTGTTTTCTTGCTCTTTGAGTACCTCTATTTGCTGCTGGACTTCTTTTAGCTTCCTTTCATAGAGTGAGATTGCCTCGTATGCGCATTGGTAATGATCGACTGACTCGTTTTCAGGACATTCTACGATACGTGCGATTTCATTCGTCCCGAGCCCAAGCCCTAAGTAAAATTTGATCAGTTGGATGCGCTCGATGTCAGCTTGACTGTAATGCCGATATCCATTTTTGGTTCGCTTCGGAATCAACAGCTTCTTTTTCTCATAATATCGAAGGGAACGTGCGCTAACGCCGGTTTGCCTTACCACTTCATTTATGGTAATACGGATCTCCTCCTTGCTTTTTGAATTATCTTGATTATAAAGATTGACATTGTGTCAATGTCAAGTGATTTTTCCTGCTGCATGGTAGTTTAGGTTTTAAATGTAAAGTGTGGTTACAAATAGTTTTGCTGACAAATGGTAGTTTGTTATAGGATAATGGTGATGTATTTGCAGGGCAAAATATTAGGGAAAAAACTCCAAACGAAGGAAGTGTTAAACGATGAATTTAGAAATAGTAATGCAGGAGCTTGAAGCCCTTGGCAAGGAACGAACGAAAAAAATGTACATATCCAATGGTGCCCATGAGCCGCTTTTTGGCGTGGCAACAGGTGCAATGAAGCCAATAGCTAAGAAAATAAAAATAAATCAAACTTTAGCTGATGAGCTTTATGCCACAGGGAACTACGACGCAATGTACTTTGCAGGCATTATTGCAGATCCAAAAGCAATGACTGTGTCGGATTTTGATCGTTGGATGGATTCGGCATATTTTTATATGCTGTCCGATTATGTGGTAGCAGTAACTTTAGCGGAAGCAGATATTGCACAAGAAGTTGCTGATAAATGGATCGCAAGCGGTAAAGAGCTGAAAATGTCAGCGGGCTGGAGTTGCTACTGTTGGCTTTTAGGGAATCGCTTAGACGTTGAATTTTCCGAGAGCAAGATTGCCAACATGCTTGAAATTGTGAAAAATACGATTCATGATTCGCCAGAACGAACGAAATCTGCTATGAATAATTTTCTATATACTGTTGGGATTTCCTATTTGCCGCTCCATGAAAAGGCAGTCGAAACTGCAATGGCAGTAGGTCCAGTAGAAGTCAAACGGGACAAGAAAAAAAATAGTATCCTAAACGCTTACGAAAGTATTCAAAAGGAAGTAGATAAAGGGAAGCTTGGTTTTAAACGCAAATATGTAAGATGTTAAACAATAGCCTCGCATCACGAACAATATTCCATTATCGACGGCGTTGATCCAAGATGGATTGATGCCCTTTTTTGTTGTAGTTATTTAATTGCCCCTTTAGTTTAATAAGTATTAAGATATGGTGATATACACAAATTTAACTTGTGCATAACATCATTCTTTTTAAGGATAAGAAGTAATGCAAGTGAGAGTTATATATTTTATGCCAAAGATGTTCAATCAACAAAACTGGAACTCATCCTCATTGCTTAGGAGGACGAAAACCAGCTTTAACAGCTTCTTCCTCTGTGCAAAACATCACTTCCGCTTTTGTTTGTTTATACGAACGAGAATTGGGCGTATGATAAATTTTCGCGGATGATGTGATATTTCCTTTAATAAGGCATGCATTAGTCGTAGCCGTTGTTTTTTCTGACTTTTCACTTGCTCCAATTAATTCTTTATGAAAACCATCTTCTTGTGCATAATTTTCTACTTTCCATATTCCAATTCCGTCTTGCTGCGCCTTTTTTTGAATAGCAGTAAATGGATCTACATAGCGGGTATTTGGTGCGTAAACATAAGCAACCCTTGCCAGTCCTTTTTGCAGCAATTGTTCTTGAATCATTTGGCCGTCCGCATATACATAGGCTAATAATCGTCCATATTTATCCCGATTTTGACCGATATCAAATTCAAGCTCCAGAGTTTTCGCCTGTTCGACAAGTTCTTTTGTAAACTCTTTTGCTTCCTTTCCATATGGCTGTTCCCCTAATCGAGGATGGGAAGTTTCCGGAGTATCTACTAACAAAAACCTTACTTTTTCTGATTTCCCTTTATAAAGAACAGTAATAGTATCCCCATCTATTGCTTTATCTAGTTTCACTTCCACTTTCTTGTAAGTTGATTCTTCCTTATCTTTGAACGAACAGCCTGCCATTATCATTAAAATGACAACGAACCAAATTGTTATTACTTTTTTCATAACCCCTTCTCCCCTTTTTCATAAACAAAAAACTGCCCCTTACATAGCATCACACCCAACCGGCATATTGGAACAGTTGTAGCGAGACACTATAGGACAGCAGTTTTAAAAAAACCTTTTTAAACTAAATTTTCTTGCAAAAATTGTTGTGCATTTTGTTGAAGCTTTCCATATAAAACTGCTTCTTCTTCCATTACTTTTTTGTTATTGATAGTGAAATTTTCCGATTTGTTTAGCTCTACTTCAACTTCCGCATCGTATACATAAGTCGCATTGCCAATTAAATCAATTCGATATTTCCCGTTTGTTTCATGTACAAAACAGCGTACTTTGCCGCCATTATTGTAAACAGTTATATATTCGCCTACTTGATTATACCCATTTAGAATCGAAACAAGAGAAGAAGCCGACATCGCTGTTCCACAAGCGTTTGTAAATCCAACCCCTCTTTCAAATGTACGGACATAAATGCTGCCTTTTTCTAAAATATAGACAAAGCTTACATTTACTCCATCTGTAAATAAATCATTCGGACCGTTTACAAAGGAACTTAAATTTTCTTGAAGCGACGAATCAATTTGCTCCTTATTGACAATCGAAATAAGGTGTGGATTTGGTACTGCCAATGCCGTAAAGCTTAACTCGTCATTTAATGCCGGCAGCTTTTCATTTAGCAGCGTATTTTGGTTGATATGCAGCGGTAAATCCTTTACATCAAATGAAACTGGCGAAATCTCAACTAAATAGGTTGGGATCTCTGGAAAAATATCTTCTTCCTTTTTCACTTCCAAATTTGCTTTCATTGTTTCAATAACCGCTTCTTTCACATCCAATAATTCACAAACATAGCGTGCAACACAACGAATGCCGTTGCCGCACATAGAGGCTTCAGAACCGTCTGCGTTAAAAACACGCATTTTTGCATCGGCCACTTCACTTGGCAAAACAAATAAGATCCCATCTGCACCAAGAGATGTATTTCTGTTGCAAAAGACCTTAGCCAATTGAGCACGTTCTTGCTCAGAAAAGTTATATGGGTTTGAAATTTCATCTATGATCAAAAAATCATTTCCACTGCCATGACATTTTCTTACATTAATTCTCATACTAATTCCTCCAACATTTTCGCATCTTTCTCTCCCATTTTACTGTTCTAAACATAATCCTGCAATTATTTCCTTTCCGATTATGTAGAAAAGCACCATCGCCTTGAGCTAGCATCACCAAATATCAAAAATTTTTCTAATCATTGAACAAAAATAGAGCAAATACTCATCCGAAATATCGGTTAAATATTTGCTCTATCTCTTATCTAGTTCTTTCTTCTAATAATTGTTTCGACCAATTAACTGACTCTGTATACGTATGCAACAGCTCTTTTTCTTCTATCATTAATTCCTTACAACTATTCGAAACCGTAGTCCATTCTGCTTTCTCAACAGCCAGCACTAAATCTAATACGTCTCTTTGTATATTCTTTTTTCCTACTAATGCATCAGAAATCGTCTCATCTAACGGTACTTGTTTTAATATCGTTTTCATTGGTAAATTCAATATACTATCCATTAATGAAAACATTCCCGTTAAAAAATATCCCGATTGATTCGTACTAGTCGGTAAAAGTTTTGCGACTAATTCACACATTCTAGCTCGAACTAAACTAAGATTCATTATTTCTTGTGAAATCCCATTTTGAGAATCCTTTTCTCGAACGGCTAAAACATACAGCCATTTTTTTAGCTCCTTTAATCCAAGCAAGACGATAGCCTGTCTAATATTCGTCACTTTATGCTTTAATCCATAGCCAATGGTATTAATTAGTTTTAGTAGTTTGTATGATAAGGAGACATCTTGTTCTATCAAGTCTGAAATAACATCAATTTTAGGGTTTTTTGCAGAAATAAATTGCATAATATTAATGTAAGTCTGAGAACAGGTTGGTACATCCTGTGTGGAAATAATATAAGGTTTAGAAAAAAAGTATCCTTGAAAAAGTTCATACCCTAAGCTTTTTGCTTTTTCATACGCTTCTCTTGTTTCCAGTTTTTCTGCAAGCTTGATAATATTTAACGATTTCACAAGCATTTCCAATTCCGTTCTCGTTTCTTCTGATGTATTCATAAAATCAATTTTCACAATATCTGCAAGCAATAATAATTCATAAGCATAGGAGTTATGTTTATCAAAAACATAGTCGTCTAATGCAATTTTATACCCTAAACTCTTTAATTCTTGGCAAATTCTAACGATTTTCTCACTTGGTACTACTGTTTCTAAAATTTCAATAACAAAATCTTTTGGCTGAAAATAAGTAGGTAATTTTAATTCTAATAAATGCTGCGTAAAATTAATAAAACAAGGTTTTCCATGGGACAACTTTTCTATGCCTATATTTAAAAAACTGTTGATAATTACATCTGCCGTTGCTTGTTCCCCATCAATATTTGGAAAATGATTTATTTCATTATTTCGATATAATATTTCATAACCATATACTTCTTCCATTCTATTAAACAGCGGCTGTCTCGCCACAAAAACTTCCATTTCATTCCCTCCGCCATTTTATGACCTTGACATTCTGACTTGGAGCTTTATACAATTTAAACTTTGTAAGTTTCCACCGACATCTTTCTACATAGCTCTTACTATATTGCCATTTTTTTCATGAAACAGCTAGAACTATTTTAACATATGGTCTCTTTCTTTTTCCATTTATTACGTATATGGGATACGCCAGGCTACATTTTTTAAAAAAAATCAGGGTATCCCAATTTAACAAAAGGACACCCTGATAAGTCTTTATAATAGGCTGTTTTCTCAAAGTTTGTTGTTTTTTACATAAAAAAACATTTGAAAAGTGTTTCTTAGCAGACTTAATACACGTAGACTCCTGTGGGAATGCGAGAAGGACGAGACCCCACAGGAGCGTATGCGACGAGGAGGGTCGTCGCTCGCTAAACGGACGAAGTGTATGCAGGCTGCGCGTTTAAAAGCAACATTCTATACGAAAACAGCCTTATGATAAAAATGATTCGAATCGTCTTATTACTTAAATTGTTTATAAAGGTTGCCCATTTCAATCGCTCCGACTGCTGCTTCCCAACCTTTATTTCCTGCTTTTGTACCAGCTCTTTCAATAGCCTGTTCGATCGTTTCCGTAGTAAGAACACCAAAAATGATTGGGACACCAGAAGATAAAGAAGAACTCGCAACCCCTTTCGCCACTTCATTGCTCACGTAATCAAAATGCGGGGTCGCACCACGGATAACTGTTCCTAATGTGATCACTGCATCAAATTCATTAGAGTCTGCTAACTTTTTAGCTGCTAACGGAATTTCAAAAACACCTGGCACCCATATAACAGATATATTTGCTTCTTCCACTCCATGCCTTTTTAACGCATCTTCTGCACCTGCTAATAATCTTGTTGTGATAAATTCATTAAATCTGGATACAACGATCCCAACTTTTAATTCACTGCCAATTAAATGACCTTCATATATTTTTTTCATTTTGCAATCTCCCTTGTATGTTGTAATTTTTGTTTATATTTTACTAACTCTTCTATAGTGATCATTTTGAGATCAAACTGTTTTGCCACTTGAATCAATTCCGGAACTCTTGCCATCGTTCCATCTTCATTTAAGATTTCACAAATAACCCCTGCATGGACACTTCCACATAACTCAGCTAAATCAACCGCTGCTTCTGTATGTCCATTGCGTTCTAATACTCCGCCATCTTTTGCAATTAACGGAAAAATATGTCCTGGTCTTGTAAAATCGGTTGCTTTTGCCTGATTATCAATCATTTTTGTTATCGTTAAAGATCGTTCAAAGGCACTTATACCAGTAGTTGTTTCTTTATGATCAACACTGACAGTAAAGGCTGTTCCACGAGGATCATTATTGACAGCAACCATTGATGACAGCTCCAATTGTTCTGCCAACTCTTTTTTGATCGGCACACAAATTAATCCTCTGCCTTCTTTTGCCATAAAGTTGACCATTTTTGCTGTTGCGAACTCAGCAAGTCCAATAAAGTCTCCCTCATTTTCCCTGTCTTCATCATCACAAACAATGATCACTTTGCCTTTTTTTAAATCTTCTATTGCCAATTCAATAGAATGAAACATATAACCCCCGCCTTTTCTTACACAAATTACTAATAAAATCCATTTTCTTTTAAAAATGTAGATGTAATACTCGTCTTCTTCGTCTGTATGTCTTTGTCATTTTTCATAAAAGAATAAAAATATTTTGCCATCATATCAAACTCCAAGTTTACAATATCTCCAACTTGTTTTTTTCCAACAATCGACAAGTCCGCCGTGTGGGGAATGATGGAAACAGTAAAAACATGTTCTCTTATTTGAAATATTGTTAAACTCGTTCCATCAATACTTACAGACCCTTTTTCTATCAATAGATGTGTATATTGCTTCGGTACTTCTACATCGAATACAACACTATTTTCCACCTTTTTTTTATGTAAGATGGTACCAACACAATCTACATGTCCTGTGACAAAATGCCCGCCAAATCTGCCATTTGCATGCATAGCCCGTTCGAGATTGACAAGCGCTCCTTCTTTTAATAAATGCAAAGAGGTTTGTTGAAAGGTTTCCGGCATTACATCCATTGTAAATATATTTTGATCAAAAGAGGTTACCGTTAAACAAACTCCATTCACTGCGATACTGTCCCCTAAATTCATGTCTGCCATGATTATTTTCGCTTGAAGTGTTAACGCAAGAGAATTTCCGCTTTTTATGATTTTTTTTACAGTACCTCTCTCTTCAATAATTCCAGTAAACAATACACACCCTCCTTCATCCCGTAAATAATACATATGGGGAAAGATAAATAGTAACTTCGGAGTATAATAAGAGGTTTAGCAAGTGGAAAATAAACGGAATAGGTGCTATCTGATATTTTAATACGAAACCGATTTTTTATACTAATGGTCTTGTATGAAATAATGGAAATAAAAGAACCATCTCCCTTAACCTTAACACGGAAATCTCGTTCATAACGCAAAAAACCCGTATATAACTATACGGGAAAATTCCATAACAAATAATCAGAAAAAAATCATTTTTTTAGCAATAAACATTGCTTATCGGTTCTTTACAAAAAATATCCCCGTAAGAAGCAACACTATATTCAATCCAAAAAAAGAATGACTTTTCACCCAATTCTATCCGCGCCAAACAAATTGACAGCAGCTTCGTTATTCCTTCTCCCATCCAGACTTTACTGTCGGCTTTGGTTTCTCACCAAATCAACCAGATTATCAATTAATAAACTGGGTCACGGGCTTAGAGTGATAACACTCATCACCGTCGGTTGGGAATTTCACCCTACCCCGAAGGCGATCATATTTACTATATGATCCTTTGCTATTTAATTTATATAATAATACTCTAAAAATTTAGGAAAAGCAATAACAATGATTTAGACTGTAACTTTTTTGATTCTTATCCGTATAAAAAGTACAATCTTAATGTAATACAAGTAATTTTCTTTTGAAGGAGCTAAATAAATGGAAACTGTAGATAACTTAAAAAATGAATTAGCCTCCATAAATAAATGGGAAAAGGAACAAGGGGATTTATGGTTTTGGGAAAAACTAAGTCGCTTGCCTTTTAAAATATTGGATAAATGGACACCAGCTTTTATTCAAAATAAAATCGGACAGCTGTTGGATGAAATGGGAAATTATATTCAAAGCGGCGGAACAATATTAAGTAATGTATCTTCTGTAAAAAAATATTATCAGCATCTTTCTGTTGCATCCCTTGATGAAGTAAGAGATTTACCGATTGATGAAATGAAAAAAGCAGGCGAAAAAATTGCAAAAAGCAGAAAAAATTGGGCAACATTTCAAGGAGCCAGCACTGGTATTGGTGGTTTTTTAACGTTAAGTCTTGATATACCAGTATTATTGGCTATGCAAATTAAATTGTTGCAAGATATTGCGATCTGCCACGGATACAATCCGAATGAAAAAAAAGAAAGAATTTTCATCGTGAAATGTTTACAATTTGTGTCTGCCGATATTGTTGGCAAAAAAACGATATTAGAACAATTAAGCGCTTATGATCAAAACAGTGACCAAGTACAGAGAGAAGTTATTTCTGAAATACAAGGTTGGCGTGAAGTAGTCTATGCCTATAGAGACTCTTTTGGATGGAAAAAACTTTTTCAAATGGTACCGGTAATCGGCATTGTATTTGGTGCTTTTTCCAATCGTTCCAGCATGGAGACAATTGCTGAAGCAGCCATCATGTTCTACCGAAAAAGACGAATAGTAGAACGTTTGACAGTTAAAGAAATAGAGTGACTGCTTTTAGCAATCGAAACCTCAGAGGGACTTTAAATAGCCATCAAACTAACGGAAAGATAAATTATTCTGTTAGTTTGATGGCTTTACTTGATGGCTTTGAGAGACTTTCTCGATAATTAGAATGAATGTACTTTCGAAGAAGTTACATGCAGTAACCTCTTATCTTTTATGATGTTCGTAACGTTTAACAAGCTTTTGAAACATATACGGACAGCAACTCCGCTTCCTTTATGATGGAAAATTTTATGTTTAAAAACTGAAACCAATCGAACACTCGATCCGTCCAATTATTTGTTCAATGATTTCTGTAAACATATATTTTTGTCAGCAATGCATAAAGATGGATAATTTCTTTATTCTTTGCAGAGTGATTGATAGATAATAACGGCAAATTAGGGTTCATAAAGCGGTAGCTCCATTCTTTCGGCATCCAGCCTTTTTTTAGAGTTGCAAGCTCAATCCCTTTTGCATCATTAAATTGATAATCTGTAAATGCCAAGCTTTTTTTCATCATAATTTTATTTTTTTCATACATAAATTCAGTTTTCGTCACATTTTCTGTTTTTTGTTCTACTATTTTGCTGATCCTTTTTCCTTCTTTATTTTTAATTTCAATCACATTCCCTTTTATTGTAAATATATATTGAAGCATATCATGACTATTATAAAAGCCGTAGCTTTTTGGATAAAGCTTGTCCACAAAATAAGGAAGATACCAACGCAGCAGATGAAATTTTTCGTCTTTAATTTCTCCAACAACTATTCCTTCCTCGTCAAAAATCAACATTCTTAAAGAAGGTGCCGGAAGAAAAGTAAGTACAACCGTTTTTTTTTGCAAAAGGGATTTCTCTGCTCCTGTTGACCTAATAGCAGCTGCCTTTTGAGAGCGCTTTTGATGTATATAATAGAAAATATACGATGTTACACTGTAAACAACAAACGGAAAAAGATACCACAAACCATATTTACCGAAATGCATTTTTATAAAAAATATCACTAAAAACAAGAGAGGAATACAACTTATTAAACTAGCATTTAAAGAGGCTGCAGCAGTTTGTTTGTAATATTTTTGAATATCCATTACTTTATTCTCCTTACAGTAACAAAAGTTCAACAAATTGTGACGGAAGAAACATTTTTTTCTCAAGTGCATCTATTTTTATGTTCTTTGCTATCCACTTGCAAAGGAAGCTTAATAATATAATCTTCATTTACAAAAAAAGGTCCCTCTCCTTTTCAAGGATAAAGAGGCTAATAATAGTTATTCTATTATTTAAAAAATGAATCTATGAATAATTGGAGGAAGATTTTTTGAAGAAATTTTATTATTTACTATTATTATTGGCTATTATTGTTTTAATGATATCAACTTACTATTTTTATCAAATTAAAAAAACAGCGGATCAAACTCCACCTGATGATAGTCCGTATATAATTGTGTTAGGTGCAAAAGTAAATGGAGATACATTATCAAAAGCGCTGCGTTTTCGTGCAGAAGTAGCTTTTCAATATTGGGAAGATAATCAAAACACAAAAATAGTCGTTACAGGTGGACAAGGACGAGGAGAAAATATTACTGAAGCTGCTGCTTTAAAAGCTTATTTTCTTGATAAAGGAGTGGATGAAGATCATATATTAGTAGAAGACACTTCCACGACAACCTATGAAAATATTCAATTTTCACAAGAACTGTATGATATCAAGGAAGCAGTTATTGTAAGCAACGACTTTCACTTGTTTCGTGCAGTGACGATTGCCAAAAAAGAAGGAATAAAAGCATATCCACTTGCAGCTAAAACACCTGTAAGCGTCAAATTCCCTTTATATATACGTGAATATGCAGCTATTATTAAAATGAAGTTAAAAGGCTATTAAGTTAGGCTGTTTTCGTATAGATTGTTGCTTTTAAACGCGCAGCCTGCATACACTTCGTCCGTTTAGCGAGCGTCGAGCCTCCTCGTCGCATACGCTGAGGCCACTGAAAAAGTGAATGCTATAAAATATAGGTAGTGACAACCCAAGCAACGAAAAGGTTTTCGTTCGGTTTTCCGTGGCTTACCACACGCTTTCCGCGGGGCGAGCGCCGAGCCGCTTCGTCGCTACGCTCCAGCAGGGTCTCGCTAATCCCGCTGGAGTCGTGTGGACGCCTCTCCTAACCAACATGATGGTCGTTTTCAAACTCTCTATACCATTTTCACCACTTTGCATCAGCGAATTCTCGTTCAATGGTTTCTTTTCGCTTTGAAAATATTTGTTTGTCTTCTTGATGATGATGAAGATGATCTGTTTCTTCCACATACTCTTCCCACACATGTCTCTGATGCAGCCTCTATTTTACGAACTAAATGATTTTGTGGTACTAGTTAAATCTAAAGTGATCATTCCTTGTTGATCCCTTTGGATAGAATGATGTTTGGAAAGCATGTAGTCACCTCAAAAAATTTATTTTCTATTATTTAAAAACAAGGCTGTGTTCCATTCTATTGTTGATTTTGGTACTAGGTTGATTGGAGCGGAAGGCGTGAGACTCCTGCGGGATAAGCGAGTCAAAGGGAGACCCCACAGGAGCAAAGCGACGAGGAGGCTCCCGGACCGCCCGCGGAAAGCGAACGCCTGGAGCGGAAATTAACAGCTAAGTTTAAGAGAGCCTAAAACAAAAAAGACTGTAAGCAAACTCCCCTAAATGGGGTTTGTCTACAGTCTGAGGGGCTGTCACAAAAGGGTAAATCCATTGAAAATTGAAAAAAAGAATGTTGATATATCAGTAATCTTGAACATAAAAAGGGGCATCCAATAGCTGAAAAATCGACTTATTGGACAGCCCCTTTTAAAATTATTATTTAATAATCCGAAACACAAACGGAATTCGGTATTCTTTTCCTTCATAGCCTTTAATTGCGGCAATGATAGTAAACACAAGTATAAGCAAACCTATAAGTGGAGTTGTAACAAAACCAATCAAGATCAACATTAATATTCCGCTTATAAGAAGATAAACAGCATAGGATATCAAAAAGTTAAAGTACTCTTTCCCATGATAATCCACAAATTCGGAATCTCTTTTCAGCAGCCATATAATTAATGGCCCAACGATTACTGTAAACAGACTTGATACATAAATAAGCATAGCAAATAATTTTTCGTCATTGCTTACATTTTTTGAATATTCCATTATTATCCCTCCATAATAATAAAACTTGGTATTATTTCACTAACTAGTACAAATAATTGCCTCTGCTTATTAATACGGTCAGTCGTTAAAAATGTTTCATATAAATTTATAAATTTGTTGTCAGTTACAAGAAATATTTCTATCTTATAGACTTGTCCTGTATACTAATAAAGACATCCTATAAAATGTAAAAAAGATGTTGGAAAAACAAATGGGAGAGATTATTTTGAGTGAACTGGTTTCAAGTATTTTTGACTTTTTATCATCATTAGGTTATTTTGGCATAGCAATTGGCCTAATGATTGAAGTGATTCCAAGTGAAATTGTATTAAGCTACGGCGGGTACCTTATTCATTTAGGAGAAATCAACTTTATCGGCGCTCTGATTGCTGGTGTTATTGGCGGTACATTTGCGCAATTATTTATTTATTGGATTGCTTATTACGGCGGCCGTCCTTTTATTGACCGTTATGGAAAATACATACTAATCAAAAAAAAACATGTGGATGCTTCAGAGGCATGGTTTTTAAAATATGGGACTGGAATGATCTTTTTAGCAAGATTTATTCCTGTTGTCAGGCATGCCATTAGCATCCCGGCAGGATTGGCTAGAATGCCTGTCAGCAAGTTTCTTTTATATACAATCTCAGCCATTATACCATGGACGGTTCTTTTTTTAATGCTTGGAATGAAGCTGGGAGACCATTGGGACAATATTGAAACATATGCAAAACCGTATTTGACTCCCATTATTGTGATTGCCGCTGTTGCTATCTTGCTTTATTTTCTTTTTCAAATTCGCAAAAAATAATAATATAGGTAATTACAATTATTTAACATAAAATTAATATTTTCCTATTTCTATTTTAAACAATCTTTTGTATGATTATGTTTGTTGTTTAGTATAACAATATAATAATATCAACTGACGTCGTTGAGATGATAATACATGTTTAGGAAGTATGGGAAGGCAAATGGTGCGCCACCAAATTGGTTCTAGTGGGTTCGATTCCCACCCCGAAATTTTTTAGAAAGATAAAAAATTTCGAGGGTGGATTTCCTTTTGCTTTAAAGAAGAACTGCCCTCAAAAGTCAAATTGGAGGGATTTTTTTATGCTGAAGAAAAGAGAGATGGAAGACTGCCACGTATTATATGAACTAATGACACATCCAGATGTTTTCCCATTTGTTCGACAAAAAGCTTATTCTTACGAAGAATATCTTTTTTTAACAAAACAAACAATCGAAGCGGAAGAACGAGGAGAATTAATTTCACGAACAATCCTTGATGAATGGCAGCATCCAATCGGAACGATCAATTTATTTGATATTAAAAATAACGCTGGCTTTCTTGGTACATGGCTAGGGAAGCCTTATCATGGCAAAGGATATAACAAGCCGGCTAAAGAACAGTTTTTTGCAGAAATTTTTTATGAGATGAATATCGAAACGGTATTAATGAGAATTAGAGATCATAATGTACGTTCTCAAAAAGCAGCGGAAAAACTTCCTTATGTTGTATCAGCAAATGAAACGAGAAAAACGTTATTAAACGAACTTAATGCTAATGGCGCAAACTATCATTTATATGAAATTCCAAAAGATTTATATACCCTGCATACACGTCGAACTAGTACAATCGATGAAAAAATCACAGGCCGTTTAGAAGCATAAAAATAAGAAAGATTTGTTATTGCAGAGAAATAGACGCAGTAACAAATCTTTTTTGTTTATGAGGGCTCTAGCCCCTTAAATTAATGTTATAATACAATCGTTACTTAATAGAAAGAGGAAAAAAAATGAAACAAACACAAACAACAAAACAAAAATTACAGCAATTATTTATGATTTTACTGCCGATACTTGTAACACAAATTGGCATGTTCGGATTAACTTTGGTTGATACAATCATGGCTGGTCATTACAGTCCTATTGACCTGGCAGGCGTTGCTGTAGGTAGCTCGTTATGGATGCCTATTTATACTGGTTTAACTGGAATTTTATTAGCAATTCCTCCGATTGTGTCTCAGTTAATTGGCAGAAAAGAAGAAGCAAAGGCAAGTTTTTCTGTTGTACAAGCCGGTTATTTAGCGATAGCAATGGGCGTTATCCTTATTATTATCGGATATTTTGCGCTCGATCCAATCTTAAACAGCATGGGCTTAGATCACGAAGTACAAACTATTGCATTTCGTTATTTAACTGCATTAAGTTTTGGAATCATCCCTATTTTTATCTATTTTGTGCTTCGATCATTTATTGATACTCTTGGACAAACACAAGTCACCATGTTTATTACCTTGTCTGCCATTCCAATTAATATCGTTTTAAACTATGTATTTATCAATGGCATATGGTTTTTTCCAGAACTTGGCGGTGTTGGAACTGGCGTAGCAACTAGTATTACTTATTGGATTATTCTTTTAATTGCACTACATATTGTGTATCATCATCAGCCTTTTAGCCGTTTTAAGTTATTAAAAACGCTCCATCCTTTGTCGTGGACAAAATGGAAAGAATTATTAGTGATTGGTATTCCAGTCGGTTTTTCGATTTTTTTCGAAACAAGTATTTTCAGTGCCGTTACGATCTTAATGGGACATTATAATACGAATACGATTGCTGCACATCAAGCTGCTCTTAATTTTGCTTCCTTGCTATACATGGTACCACTTAGCATCTCTACAGCCCTTACCATTCTTGTCGGTTTTGAAGTTGGCAGTAATCGTTTAAAAGATGCAAAAATGTATAGCTGGATGGGTGTTAGTTTAGCTGTTGTCTTTGCCTTTATAAGCGGCATTATTTTATTTACGTTCCGAGCAGAAATTGCAAGTTTGTATACGAACGATAAGAATGTATTGCAACTAACGGCTCATTTCCTTATTTACGCAATTTTCTTCCAGCTTTCCGATGCGATTCAAGCCCCTATTCAAGGAGCACTGCGCGGATATAAAGATGTAAACAGCACATTTATTATGAGTCTTATTTCTTATTGGGTCATTGGCTTGCCGTTAGGCTACTACCTTTCTCAATATTCCAACTTTGGACCATTTGGTTATTGGATTGGATTAATAATTGGCTTAGCGACTGGAGCCATATTTCTTTCCAGTAGATTGTATTATATTGAAAAGAAACGTTTTGTGTTAAAAAGCGCATAATATCCATACTCTTTTAGAAAAAAGTGTTGCATTATCCTATAATGATGCAGCACTTTTTTCTTTTTCACTGACTACCCTGAAAATAAGCTCTGTTAAAAGGGGTTTTCCGAAGCTTATCGCTCGCTTTCCGCGGGGCGAGCGCCGAGCCTCCTCGTCACTTTGCTCCTGCGGGGTCTCGCCTGTCTCGCTAATCCCGCAGGAGTCGAGCGAACGCTTCTCCAAACCAATATCATTCTTAGCTCTAACTCCTTCTATCTTGACGCTGAATAAACACTACTTATTTTCATCTCCCATGGTGCGAATTTTTATTAACATGGGTGTCTCTGTTAAATTTCAGTGTTGATTTAGAATGGTCAGGAAATTCACTCGCTTTCTGCGGACGAACTGGCAAGCCTCCTCGCTTGTACCTCAAGGCCACTGAAAAAGTCCATAGGAAAGGAAAAAGATACGAATAACCTACTACATATAGAATGATAAACTCATTTATTATCTGTATATAGATAATAATTCAAGTTTTTTCAAAAATAATCAGTTTTTCAGTGGCCTATGTACCTCCCTGTGGGGTCTTTCCAGCCCGTTTTTCCGCAGGAGTCTCGCAAATTTCCTTCCAAAATCAACATTATCGTTTAACAGAGCCTTTTCAATAACAAATTGTTGTTATAAGCAACCTAAAAAATGAACAAAAATAAACACGATTTAGGCTAGGATGAATACGATAAAAAGAATGTAAAAATGATACATCGCGATTGATTAGGAAAGGATGAATTTCCAATGTTCCCATGGAATTTATTCCCTTTTAATAAAGATGCAAAATCGAAATTAAATCAAATGAAACCAGCAGATATCCAACAATATGTTCAAGAAATGATGGATAAATTAATGCCTGATTCTATGCAAAAAATGGATCCTCAAGATATGTTTCAAAGAATGTCTCCTACTAATGGAAATAATCAGCAAAATCAAACTAAGGTAAAAAAATTTGATTATGTCGCTTTTGAAACACATCACCATTGTTTTATTCGTATCCCGATTGTGGAGGAATCTTGGTTAAAAGTAGTCAGAATATATTATACTTCCAATCAAGTAATCATTGAACATATACCAGAACAACAAGATAAACATACGATTCTTCTGCCAACAACCGTAAGAAGAAAGGGCTCGACTGCTCATTATAAAGACAATATTTTAGAAATAAAAATTCAAAAAAACAACGACATGCAGTTTTCAGAGATAGATGTGTCAGACATTAATTAACAGGATAACGGATAGCTTATGTAGCATCGTTGTGGAGGAAGATAATGATGGGTTTTGATAATTTAAAAAAGATTTATCAATTTTCCGAAAAACATGGAGATGAAAATTATTGGAAGGATCTATTTCAACATCATACATTTCATAACTGGAATACAGCTAATTATTCTTCTATAACGAGTAGCTCCAATTTTCCTGCATGTGATGTTTATAGCAACAATTATTTTTTAGTCATTGAAATAGAACTTCCAGGAATGGATCTTTCTGCTATATCTATCAACTTGCAAGAGAATAATACGTTGGTTATAAGTGGTGAATATGCTACACTTCATGAAAATTGTGCTTACTATATAAAAGAAAGACAAAATCGTCATTTTTCGAAAAAAATCTCGATTCCTTTTCCTATAAAAGAGAAGGACATGAAGCATCGTTTTGTAAATGGTCTTCTTACGATTCAAATTGCTAACCATTAATAAACAGCAGATGTCCGTAAAGATTATTTTTCCATCATTCAATCTTTTATGTACAGGATAAAAGCAACTTTTTGGACATCAAATTTCTGTTTATTTCCATAGAATCGTCTATTCTCTCACAAAAATGATTTATCATAACAGTAAAATGGATTTTCTTTTCCCTCAAAATGAGTAGTTCCTACTTTATTATATCCATTTTTAACAAATAAGTTTTGCGCTTTATCATTTAAAGAATACGTATCTGTTTTTAAATAATAGATATCATGCTCAATGGCATAAACTTCTGCAAATGCCAGAAGCTCACTTGCAATTCCTCCCCCTCTAATTTCAGGATCTACCGCTAAGCGATGAATAACGAAAAAGTTTTTTTCCGCATATGTCCAATTAATATGTTCATAATTTTCGCCATTTTTGTTGTCTATTGTAATAGACCCAACTGGCCGATCGTCCTTAACAGCAATAAATAAGTTGTTGTTTTCGATATCTTTTTTAAAATCATCTTCTTGTGGATAGGTGCTCGTCCATTGATCATTTCCTTCGTTGCTCATAATATCAACCGTCTTTTCAACAAAATCCATAATAATTGGTAAATCACTTAATTGCCCTTGTCTTATTTTCACTTATCATTCTCCTATAACCATATTTCTTTTATTTTCCCCTTTCTATTTTAAAGTATTATAAAATGTTATGAAATGAAAAAAACAAAATAAGACTATTTTTGACTATTATGGTTATAGTAAGAAAAGCGTGAAACATCAGTCTAACGAACTTCAGAATACTTATGTTTTCATTGTAAAATGCTGGTTTCGTTCGGTTTTCCGAGGCTTACCACACGCTTTCCGCGGGGCGAGCGCCGAGCCTCCTCGTCGCTTTGCTCCTGTGGGGTCTCGCCTGTCTCGCTAATCCCGCAGGAGTCGTGCGGACGCCTCTCCTAACCAACATGATGGTCGTTTTTAAACTCCCTATACTATTTTCATCCACTAAATATAAGGGTTTTACTTATAATTTATTAATAAAACACTTCTTCCTCACATACGCTCCTGCGGGGTCTCGTCTTTCTCGCATTCCCACAGGAGTCTACGTGTATTCAGTCTGCTAAGGACTTCTTCTCCAATTTTTTATGTAAAAAACAACAATCTTTGAGAAAACAGCATTGTAAAAAAACCTAAAAGATCCAGAAATATCTTTTAGGTTTCATTCAATGACTATTATTTTCCAATAAATTGTTGTGTCCAGTAATTGCCGTTTTCAACATAACCTACACCGATATGCGTAAATTTATTGCTTAAAATATTTGCGCGGTGGCCTTCACTGTTCATCCATGCTTGGACTACTTCTTCCGGTGTTTTTTGTCCTTTTGCAATGTTTTCTCCAGCTGCTTTATAAGAAATGCCGAATTTTTTCATCATATCAAAAGGGCTTCCGTATGTTGGGCTATTATGGTCAAAATAATTATTTGTGCTCATATCTTGAGATTTTGCTTTTGCCACTTTACTTAATTCTGTATCTAACTGTAATGCTGGTAAACCATTTTTTGCTCTTTCTTTATTTGTTAATTCTACCACTTCTTTTTCGAAAGCACTTACTTCAGTTGCTGCTGTTGTTTCAGAAGCTGGTTTGCTTGCTGCTGGTGCTGGAGCATTTGCAGGTGCTGCTGCGTTATTTTTTGGTGCTTCTTCTTTCTTTACTGGCGCTGCTGCGTTATTTTTTGGTGCTTCTTCTTTCTTTACTGGCGCTGCTGCGTTATTTTTTGGTGCTTCTTCTTTCTTCGCTGGCGCTGCTGTGTTATTTTTTGGTGTTTCTTCTTTCTTTACTGGTGCTGCTGCTTTTGCTGGTGCTTGTTGTGAATTTTGTAATTCTGCTAAAACCTTATTAATGTCGATAGCATTCGATGTTTTATATTTATTTAAAATAGTATTTATTTGTTCTTGATTTAATTGTTTAGATTCTACTTTTACTTGATTCGCTGCAGGTTGACATTCTGCCGCTGATGCTTTGTTCACCATTGGACTAGACATTAATAATGCTGTAGCTGCTGCTGCTGATAAAATCATATTTCTTTTCTTCATATATTAAAATCCTCCTTGGATGTTGAACTTAGTAGTTTGTAAGATTGTTTGTTTCCGTCTTACAAACAAATCATAACACATGATTTTTGTCATTTTTGAGGAAATTTTTCTCAAAAACTCACAAAAATACTTCTATCTACAATAAAAATTCTATCTAAATAAGAGAATGCTAGATTTATCAATAGATAGCATGTATTTATTTTCCCTATAATTTCTATTGAAATATTATCCATAATTGGTTTCTACTATATTAACAACCCATAATTTAGATAGAAATTAGTATTGACACTTTTTCTTTAGCCTTTGAATTATGACTTTTATTACATAAAAATGACGAACAAAACATCCGAATGTTAAAAAAGACAATGTTTTTTACAGATTTCCGGAAAATTGATGGATACATTTTTTAAAAGGGATAATTTTAATGATGGAAGGAAAAATAAAATAGAAGGAATAATTGAAAGAATGGAGTAAATAAAATGAACACACCATATTGTTGTCCTAATTGTAAAACGAACAGAAGTCGTTTTAATATTATTGAACAAGTAGTACATTCCGTAAAATTAGATCCGCAAACTGGTGGTATTGTCGAAGAATATACTGCAGATAACTTATCACCTTTTCATATGGGCTATAATGGTCCCAGTTATCGAATACAATGTGCGGCATGTGGATTAGTGGAAGACGAAAAAACGTTTGCTAAATTTGGAGAGCGAAAGTAAGTTTGCAGTTGCATGTATTCAATAGTATATATTTTTGCAAACAAAACTCCCATGGAGACTCAGTTGACCTTGTCTCCATGGGAGTTTTTAGTGAAATAAATCTTTTGCTACAACTACTTTCCATTGTTCAAGTGGTGAGCAGCGCATTAAGGTTAGTATTGCATGTTGCTTAAACGGTTTTTTATTTTTTAGATACAACTGCCATTCTACTTCCACTTGAACCGAATTTTGTTTCATTGTTTCTTCTTCTGTCTTTTTTTCCTTGAGCTGTATTAATTGAATATTTTCTAAAGAAGATAGTTCTTTTTTCCAGTTAAGATTTTGCGCGGAAACATAAGATAAAATGAATTCATCTTGCTCTTTAACACCAGCAATAAAGGACTGTACTAGTTCCATTGCATTTAATTGATTTAAATAGCTTGGCAAAATTCCTGCTGCTTTATATACCATTAACATATGAGAAAGATCCATTTTATCTGTTTTATGAGTTGTGCTGCCAAGAAAATGAATGCAAAAGTGACCGGGAAAATTATTCTTTAATGCACCAGCACCATGAGGCATGCCGTGCATGGATGCAGCAATCCATTGATCATCTATCATTACAATAATAGCCCTCCTTTTCCAACTCCATTTCCCGTTATAAATATCTTTCATAATAGTTGTATCTGTTGGTGTTAACGGTTGAACATCTGCATGCTGGCTGCCAGCTCTTCTTTGTACTTGAAATTCTTTTCCTGTTTCGATATCAATAATTGAAAACTTGCTGTATCTCGGAATGAGGTAGTCTGCAGCTTTCCAATCCAGAAGTTGAAGCTCATAACTAATAGGAGAAAATAGCGTTTGTTGTTCGGCACTTATAGGGTCGTTTATCGTGCTAATGAAAAAAGAACAGAAAAATAACAGCATTATTTTTTTTATCATTTGAACCATCCTTCTTTTAAATCCTAATGAAAGTTTGCCCTTTTTTACAAACGATACTCTAAAGAAAACTTGGTAACAAAATGAAATTGTATACTCCTATTCCTATTCCTCTAATAGACTACAACGCATCTAATTGAGCTTCTATTTCACTCCAATTTATGCTTTCTCCAATAAACACCATGTTTAATGGCATCTTCATATATTCTTTCATAAAAATAGGTGTGCCATAAGAATATTGAAATAACTCTGGATAGTTTGACTGTGAAAAAAGAACATAGCCTTTTATTCTATAGATGGTTTCCGGCAAATTTCTTAAAAAAATGTCAAATTTATCAGCAGCAACCGCACGTTCAAACGTATAAACAAAAGAACTTAATTGCAAACGGGTAATTGTTGTTTTTTCCACTCTGCCATTAATATGTACATCCAATTCCTGTAATTTATGGTAGGGAACTTTGCTATAACTTGTTAAAATCGTAAAAGCTTGTGGATTAATCGACTGAATTTCAAAAGTAAGCGCTGCTTTTTCCTCTTCTTTTAATGTATCTTGTTTATTAATAAGGATTAAATTAGCATGTCGTGCTTGTTCTAAAAGCAATTGTTGGATAACAGGGCTATAACTTTTACGATTTAACCATTGTTTCCCGTCAATTACCGTGATTATTCCTTTAAGCTGCAGTTTGTCTATTAGAATTGGCGATAAAATACTATCCAATGTTTCAACTGGATGTGCTGCCCCTGTTGTTTCTAAATAGATGACATCAGGATTTTCTTCCATTAATAAAGTTTGAAGCTGTGCTTCTAATTTTTCTTGAATGGTACAGCATACACAGCCACCTAAAAGCTCCTTCAAAGGAATATCCTTGTCTACCTCATTGGAATCAATTGATATACTTCCAAATTCATTCATCATAACAGCTACTTTTCTGCCTGCTTCTTTTTCTTTTAATAGCAGCTCTTTTAATAAAGTAGTTTTTCCACTACCTAAAAACCCGGATAAAATGTACATTTCTGTTTTTGTCATTTTAGTTACTCCTTTAATCTGCGTTTTTAAAGGGTGAAAGCCCCCAGCTACTAGGAGAACTGACTATCCTACCTAGCCTATTTACTATAAAAAGCAGGGTGACACATAAATGTATCACCCCACGACGATTACTTTTTCATTTCCTCTTTTAGTACTTCTACCGCTTTTTTCATTTGTGTATCAGACTTTTGGATTTTGTCACGAAGCTCATTCATTAGCCTCACTGTCGTTTCCCCAGTAATTACGCCATTTTCCGTTAATTTCTCTTTTTTCTGGAATTCTATTGTTGCATTTTCAGTACTTTCATCAAAATATCCATTCGTATGATCTACCTTATATCCTAATGCTTTTAACATTTGTTGCGCTGTTTTTACTTCCTCTGAATTGCTGTCTTTTTTCAGTTTAGAATCAGGATTTATGATAGAAAGGCTTGCAAAGCTTGGCAGCTCTACTTTATAAGTTGGCTCAATCCCTTTGCCATGAATCCATGATCCGTTAGGTGTTAACCATTTATCTGTTGTGAATTTCAAATTGCTTCCATCGGATAAATCAGTAGCACGTTGTACTGTTCCTTTCCCAAACGATTTTACACCAACAAGTGGTACATCTGCCGATTGATTTACCGCAGCAGCTAATATCTCAGAAGCACTTGCACTCCCGCCATCAATCATAACAACAAGCGGAATATCTGTACCATTGTTATTTTCTGATACTGCTTTTTCCACTTTGCCATTTCGATGTTCTTCCTGGTAAATAATTTCTCCATTTGGAACAAATAAATTAGCTATTTTTTCTACTTCTGGCAATAAACCGCCTGGATTCTGCCTTAAATCCAGGACAATTCCTTTCATCCCTTTTTCTTGGAATTCATTTAATTTATTAACGAGCTCTACTGAAGTATTTTCAGAAAAACTCGTTATTTGTATTTCTGCAATTCCATCTTTTGTTAGCTTTCCGTAGACTGTTTCAATCGGAATTGTATCACGAACAATGGAAATATCCATCGGTTTTTGAACACCAGCTCTTTCAATTTCCAACTCCACTTTTGTTCCTTTTTTCCCTCTAATTAACAGCACAGCTTCCGAAGAACTCATCCCTTGAAGATTTTTTCCATCAACAGAAATAATTTTATCGTTCGGCTTTAATCCAGCTTTTTCTGCTGGTGACCCTTTGATTGGTGTAACAATCACAATATTGTCATTGCTTTGCTGAATCTCTGCCCCTATTCCTTCAAAAGAAGAAGAAATGCTTTCATGAAAACTTGCAGCTTCTTTCTCATTCATGTAATTAGAATAGGGATCATTTAAGGCAGAAAACATGCCGTCAATGGCTCCATTCACAAGATCCTTTGTATCGACATCTTTATAATAATTCTGTTTTAATGCATCATATGCTGCATATAATTTATTGAATTCGCTTCGATCTGTACCAACATTAACTGCTTTTTCATCACCAAATGATAAAGCTACTGTTGTAATACCAGCTGCTAATATAACTGTAAAAAAGAGAAGCATCACAAAATGAAATGTTTTCATCCTGATAAAACTTGATTCATTTTCTGATGGTTCCTTTACATTTTTTTCGTTTTCCAAATACTTTCACCACTTTCATTGACCAGAAACATTCTATTTGTAGTATTTTTTTTACAACTTATAAAGAAAAGCGGAAACACCTTGACCAGCCCCGAAGAAAATATTCTCTTTGCTCAAAAAGTTGTCATTTACTTTTAAAGCTAACTACAAAAATTAATGCTTTCTTAGCTTTTAAAAAAACGCTCTTTTCGTATAGATTGTTGTTATTTAACCTGCAGTCTGAATACACTTCGCTTTCCGCAGACAAGAGCCGAGCCTCCTCGTCGCATTGCTCCTGTGGGGTCTCGTCTTTCTCGCTTTTCTAAGCAGGAGTCTACGTGTATTCAGACTGCTCAGTGCTTCAGCCGTGTTTATTATTTTATTCAAAAACAACAAACTTTTAGAAAACAGCCTAAATAAAGATTAAAAAACAAATCGGAACTTTTTTGTAAAAAAGTATGAACAAATTATTAATATTTGTTCATACTGGTCACAATCGCTTCTTTATTATATTTTTCTCACTAATTGGAAATATTCTTCTAGTGTCCAACCATTCTCATATATATCTTTTGCTGATTTTTCCCCAACATAACGGAAGTGCCATGGTTCATATTTATAGCCTGTTACTGATTCCTTTCCTTGTGGATATCGTAAAATAAAACCAAAACGATGGGCGTTTTCACTTAACCACTTGCCTTCTTTTGTTTTGCCAAATTCATCTGTTAATAAAAAGTTAGAGCTTTCACTTGAAATATCCATCGCAAGTCCTGTTTGGTGTTCACTGTTTCCTGGATAAGCTACAGCTTGTATCGCCTTTTCTTTGCCTACTTTTTGAACTTCTGCATCATAGAGAACGGTTTGACGATTAAATGATCGATATCCTGAAACAGCATATAAGTTTATGCCAGCCTTTTTTGCTTCCTTAAACATATCTTCCAAACCTTTTGCCGCTTCTTTCCTTAAGTAGCTTTTTTCTATCTTTTCATCTCCAAAAGAAAAAGCAACATTCGGCCTTACTAAATCGTCGGGAGCATATCCATCAGGAAGACCAAATTCTTTATTTACTAATGAAACGGTATTAGTCGGATTTTGTATAATATTTCGTCCATCCACTACCTTTATTTCATTAAAATAAGAAGCTTCCAAAGTCCAAGGAAGTTCTTCCTGCGTTTGTTCCTCTTGTGGAGTTTCTTCTTTTTGAGAATCTTTTTCAGGCTGCTCTGGTGGATTTTCTGTTACATTCGTTTCTTTCTCTTCTGCTTTCTCATGTAAAAATGGAATTTTACTTTGTAATGAATCTAAATTTTTACATCCTGTTAATAGGAAAGCTAAAAGGAAAGTAACTACTGCTATTTTCTTCATTTTTTCACCTTAATTTTTATTAAATTTACATTTAATTACGTTATTTTGAACCATTATTTAATTGCTGCTTCTAACGCCACTTCAATCATGTCATTAAATGTTGTTTGACGTTCTTCAGCTGTTGTTTCTTCTCCTGTTAAAATATGATCGCTTACTGTTAATACAGATAACGCTTTCCGATTATATTTTGCAGCTAATGTATACAATGCAGCTGATTCCATTTCGATTGCTAATATTTGATATTTAGCCCATTTTTCTAATTCTGAATTATCATTATAAAACATATCAGCTGTAAATACATTACCAACTTTTAGGGGAAGGCCTTTTTCCAAACCTGAATCATATGCTTTTTTTAGTAACTCAAAATTTGCGGTTGGTGCAAAGTCAACACCGCCGAATGTTAATCGGTTCATTTGCGAATCGGTAGATGCACTCATTGCCAGAATGACATCACGAACCTTCACATCTTGTTGGATGGCTCCACATGTACCAACACGAATTAAGTTTTGCACATTGTAGCTAGCCATTAATTCATTAATATAAATAGAAATAGACGGAACACCCATACCTGTTCCTTGTACAGAAATTCTTTCTCCTTTATATGTACCTGTATACCCGAACATACTACGAACTTCATTATAGCATGTCGCATTTTCTAAAAAAGTTTCAGCAATATATTTTGCCCTTAAAGGATCCCCTGGCAATAGGACCGTTTCTGCGATTTCATTTTCTTTTGCTCCAATATGTACACTCATTTCTTAAACCTCCATAAATTAAAAAGCAATAGTTCATAATTATAGTATGATGATAATTTATCTACTAATTACTCCCTATTTGTACTATATCACATTCTATTTTTATGATAAACATATTTCATTTTAGGATAATATTACTCCCGGCGGATAAACTAAAGTTAGTTTTCCTTTTGAAGCGGAAAACAGGCTAGGAAAATAAACAGAAAAAAGGGGATATCCATGGGTAAAAAACATCGAAATCGTATAAATTCTCCGAAAAAAAATAATCATATTCCAAAAGAAGCGATTATTACAGAACAAGAAGCGCATGGAAAAGAATTTTCTGCAAACGAAAGAAAGAACTCTTAAAGAATATACTTGGCAACGAGCTTCAGTGGGAGAGAATGCATATCCACTGAAGCTTTACTGATTCCTAAAAATAATCCCTGTTAAAAGCGGTTTTCCGAAGCTTATCGCTCGCTTTCCGCGGACGAACTGGTAAGTCTCCTTGCTCGTACCCGTCTTGTGGGGTCTTTCCAGCCCGTTTTTCCGCAGGAGTTTCGCAAATTTCCTTTCAATCAACATTACCGTTTAACAGAGTCTATAAATAAAACACACTTCATGTCAAATTAAAAAAAATGATTCCTACTATTATTCATTTCCTTTAAAATTAACCTCACTCCCTCTTCAATTTTTGCCACTTCTACATTTGATACATTTAACTTCATAATCTTTTCCTGATGAACCCCTTTTAAATAATTTCTATCTATTGTATCTAATTGAATTTGTTGACTTCTTAAATTTTTAATTAGCTGGGGAACATTCACAGTTTTTGGCAAAATAAGATGTGCCATCATACATATGGAAGCCGGGCGAAGAAAAGTTCCATGCTCTAAATGGTTGGCTGCATACTTTTCA
Source organism: Niallia yueguangensis (assembly GCF_052663115.1). Classification (NCBI taxonomy): domain Bacteria; kingdom Bacillati; phylum Bacillota; class Bacilli; order Caryophanales; family Bacillaceae; genus Niallia; species Niallia yueguangensis. Next base: position 213,336 of record NZ_JBQTCX010000004.1, on the reverse strand, counting down.
AGCGATTGATAAAGCATATTTGCACGTTCTAAGTAAGAAAGATTCACTTTATTTTTATGGCGTTCAAACATACCACTTTTTATGTAGATTTCTAAAGCTGCTTGAGATATCATCGAACTATCAATATCAGATATTCTTTTATATTGCTGGAAGCTCTCCATTAATAAGTCAGGTAAAACAGCTACCCCTACTCTTAAACCAGGAAAAATAATTTTTGAATAGCTTTTTAAATAAATAACTCTGTTATTTGTATCGTAGGAAAAAATCGGATCTATCTTCACATGTTGTTCGAAGTCCGCTAAATAGTCATCTTCTACAATGTAAACATCGTATTTCGTAGCAAGTTTGACGATTTCTTCTTTTTCTCTTTTGGAATAGGAGGTTCCCAATGGATTGTGAAATCTTGGCATGGTATAAAAAAATTTAATATCCTCTTCTCGAAAAATCCTCTCTAATTCGTCCAAGTTAATACCTCTTGCGGTTCGTTTTATCCCAACTGCTGGAACTCTATGGGCATTTAATTGTTCAATAAATAAGTGGTAGCTTGGCTGCTCGATTAAGATTTTTGTTTTGTTATTTGGAAATGCCAGCATACTCAATATGAAAAGTGCCTGCTGAACACCTGAGGTAATAAATATATTTTCCGTTTTGGTGAACACTTGATATATTTCAAGCTGTTTTTGCACCATTTTAATTAAGGAAGGCAACCCTTTCGGAGTTCCATACACAAACAAATCTTGCTGATACGTATCAATAGCTTTATTTAGACAATGTTGAAAATCTAAATAGGGAAATAGATTCCAATCTGGCGCTGAAGCAGCAAAATCTATCTCTTTTGTCAGAGTATTATTAGATTCAAACCTTTTTTTTACCACATAATATCCACTTTTAGGAACCGAGTACACCATATGTCTTTTTTCTAATTCCTTTAGTGCACTAATTACCGTACTTTTACTGCATTGGTGTCGTTCAGCTAGCGTACGAATAGAGGGAAGTTTTTCTCCTTCCTTTAACTGCCCTGATTGAATCAAAGATTCCAGATCATTTAACAGAGATAAATACTTAAACATAAATTTCTCCTTACCAACTGTACCGGTACAGATTGATTTTATTCATATTGTACACCATTTATACTTTACATAAAATACGGATATCCGGTCAGTTAAAAAAAGGAGGTCCCGAAAAATGTCTGTACAAAAAAAAGCATATGGTGCTGCTCTCTTATATGCTTTCATCATAGGTTTCTCGTTTATGTTCGTGAAAATAGCGTTAACAACAGCAAGTCCTATGGATACGTTAGCTCACAGATTTACCATTGCTTTATTAATCGCTACCATTCCAATTATATTCAGAAAGATCGAAGTAAAGATTACGTGGAAGGATATCCTGCCAATCCTTCCTTTGGCACTTCTCTATCCAACTTTATTTTTTACGTTTCAAGCGTTCGGTCTTGTATATACAACTTCTTCTGAAGCTGGAATTATACTAGCCGCTATTCCAATCTTTACTTTGATTCTTGCAACGTTTTTTCTAAAAGAATATTCCGGCAATATGCAAAAAGCTTCTATCTTTTTATCTGTAGTTGGTGTCATCTTTATTTTCATAATGAATGATTTGAATGTCGAGACCTACAGTTTAAAAGGATCTTTACTCATACTATTATCTGCATTAATGGCAGCTTTGTATAATGTTTTAGCTAGAAAGCTGACAAAAAAGTATTCATTATTTACTTTAACCTATGTCATGACATGCCTAGGATTCATTATGTTTAATGGGATTGCCATTACAAGTCATATAATGGAAAAATCCATAACTAGCTTTTTTTCACCATTCTTAAACATTTATTTCATTGCTTCAATCTTTTATTTAGGCGTTCTGTCATCTCTTTGTACCTCTTTTTTGTCTAATTATGCATTATCAAAAATAGAAGCTTCGAAAATAAGCGTGTTTAGCAACTTAGCAACATTGATCACCATCATTGCTGGTGTGGTTTTCTTACATGAAAAGATACAATACTATCACATCATTGGTGCAACAGTCATTCTTGTTGGCGTTATTGGTACTAATACGCCTGCCTATAAAAGGGCAAACTGACAACAGCCAGCGCGTTTCTTTAAAGAAACTTCCGCTGGCTGGATTAATATTTAATCCTTTTCATAAAGTATTTTGGAGATTCGATATAACCTGGTTTAAAACCTTCAAAACGAAAATATAAAAGAGTGATGCACATGCACATGTTCATCACTCTTCTAAGCTCCTAAATTCGTTAAAAATTCCTTTCAAGGATTGAATATTAAAATTATTCTTCCTCTTTTTGCTGAGAAGCGCTCGCTAGCTTGATAAATACATCGTTCATATTCTTCATCCGATGTTCTATTTTTTTTGCTGCGGCATCAAGCGTAAATCCTTCTTCTAGTAACTCCTGGATTAATAGGATTTTTTTTATATTTAAATAATTATATCTTCGAGTTGTTCCTTCGCCCTCTTTTTCAGACTCTAAAATTCCTTTTTCTTCCCAATATCGGATTTTTCTTGTCGGTACGCCTGTTATCTCAGACACTTCTCCTATGCCGACTACAAGCTTTTTTAACAAGTCAAAATCAAGCAATCCATCTAAATCTTGTTTATCACTCACATCTTTCCCTCCAATATCTATATCACTATTTTACAACAAATGTAGAATCGTTACAAATATTCCACGAAACTTATTGACTTGTTTTGTAATTTAGTTACAATATACGTAAGTAATATACATTAAGGAGGTGGCTTATTTGACGAAAAATCCTGATTATGAGCTGTTTAAAAAAGAATTTCCAGAACAGGCTAGAGTATTTGGTGAATTATTTCAAGCTGTGAGTTGTCATGCATTAGATGAAAAAACGAAGCAATTAGTATATCTCGGTATATTAACGGCAAATCGGTATGCCCCAGCTATACGAGTACATATTACGAAAGCATTAGAAGCAGGAGCAACAGCGGAAGAAATAAAAGAAGCCATGATGTTGGCAATCCCTGCAGGTGGCCTTTGTGATTTTCTTTCTATACTTCCAGAGATGCTGGATGAGCTAAACAAAAATTAGGGAGGTTTTACTTTTGGACGAATTGGCAAGTATTCAACATACAGTGAAGGAACAAAACTACTCATTTATTACAGCTATTTTATTTTGGTGTGGTCTTGTAGTTGTATCAAGTCTTTACCTAACCATTCCGCTACTTTCTATTTTTTCTAATAACTTTGATGTTACGGTTGCAGAAGCTGCTTGGACTAGCAGCGCTTTTTCCTTATTTTATGGCGTAAGTTCCTTATTTTACGGGCCTTTGTCTGATCGTTATGGGCGGAAACAAATTATTATATTAGGCTTAATTGTATTAACAGTTGTTTCTCCTATCTTAGGTTTTTTCGATAATTTATCTGCCTTAATTATCCTTCGAAGCATACAAGGAATTGCAGCGGCAACTTTTGCGCCAGTTGCTATATCTTACATTGTCGAAAGATTCCCTGTTAATAAAAGAGTAACGGCGATTGGATTTGTAAGTTCCAGTTTTTTAATGGCGGGGATTGTTGGGCAGGTTTTTAGCAGTTTAGTTACGCAGTTTTTAGGCTGGCAAAGTGTTTTTTATTGGATTGGGGCAATTTATTTAGCAACAGCAGTCCTTGTTGCTTTTTTCATCCCAAAAGGAGATATTCAAAACAAAAATGGAAATTTGCTCAGCTCTTTTAAACTGATAAGTTCGATCGAAGAGAAAAAAACATTAAGTCTTAGTTATCTCATTACGGTTACGCTGTTACTTGCTTTCGTTGGAATGTATACGGCATTAGGGAGTTATTTAATCGACAATTTTGGATTAAGCAGCCAACAAATTCTTTCCATTCGTTCTGTTGGTATTTTCGGTATGTTATTATCACCGTTTGTAGGGAGGTTCGTTGCCAAATTAGGGATTTATTATGTCCTTCGTGGAGGATTAGCACTTGCCGTTATTGGTCTGTCCTTGCTTGGTATTAGTTCAAATCTTCCTATACTGATCGTCATGAGCATTATCTTTGTCAGCGGTATATCTATTACAGTACCTACTCTTATATCATTAGTGGGGCAAATTAGCGGAAAAGCAGCAGGAATTGGTGTTTCTCTTTACACATTTATTTTATTTATCGGGGCTACGTTAGGACCAAATATTGCCATTACCCTTTTAAAAAGCGGCAGCTATATTTTAACATTTGAATTTCTGGCATTTCTGCTTAGTATTAGTTTGCTTGTTTCATTTATAATGAAAAGTCAACGAACTTAAATTTTTTTATCAGTGAAAAAGAGACTTGTAAGCTTCTCACACGTCTCCAATTAAATTCTTTAAGCATGTTGATCCATGATGGCATATAACTTTTGTTTCAAAACTGGTATTTCTTCGTCTGTAATCGTTACTCTCACAAACCGTTCATCCATATCAAAAGCTTCCGCAAATAACCCTCCTAAACCTCTTGCCTTTTTATCAATTTGAACAAGGATTTCCAGCCTATTTTCCTGAATGGATAAAAGCAATAGTTCTATTTCGTCCAGTCTGCCGTAAAAAGGACTTGTAACCGGCTTGTATTCTAGTTCCTGTAAAAAAGGTAATTGCTTTCTTTCATGAAAGGAAGCTGCTTTGCATCCTACTTCTCTTAATTGAAATCCTAACTCGGAAACTGTATTTAGTAGACTCGATAGCAAATGATTTGCTTTTACTTCCAAATAATCATTGTCAGTAGGATCGATGGCATTTTTTATATCTAATCCAGTTGAAATCCAAACCTTTGTTTTTCCCATTGTAAGAGGGGTATACGGTGATAATACAAATGAAAAAGGAATATTTTTCTGTTCATTTACGCCAATTGTCAGCTGTTTCGCTGCTAAAAAGGAGTCAACAACTGCTGTATCCGTATATTTTTTATCATCCGCTTCTCTTTCAAAGGTTGCATTAACTCGCAAATAAATCTTATCAATGTTTTGTTGTACGTTCCCTCCCTTGATGATAATTTCTCCGTTTACCATACTTCCAGGAGATAATACTTGTTGATGCAATACCGTATCTACTTTTGCTGCCCCAATTCCGACACTTGCTAATGCTTTTTGAAAAAATGACATTCCTATTCCTCCTCTAAATTTATTTGTTGTATAAAAGCTTTTTTTAATTGATGACTATTTTTAAAAGGTTCTTCGATTGTTAAAAGTTTTTTGATGATATGTTTCGCTTCATCTGATATTGGCAGTTCCTCTTGCCAGCTCGTTTCTTTTTTATTATTTTCCGGCTCATAAGTGGAATAAAATAAAAATAATAATATATGGCCAATGCCAGTAAAATCATATTGGAACATAGAATCATCGTTATTTTTACATATAGCAGCCAATCCAAAGTCAATGATGTTAGGACGATTATTTACCATTATTATGTTTGGAATATGTAAATCTCGGTGTGCTATTTCATTGCTGTGTAAATAATCAACCAATTCAAGCAGTTCCAGGCCAAAAAGAAAGGTTTGCTTTTCATTCCATTTATTTTGGTCATCAAATAAGTATTTTTCAAGTGTCTTTCCTTTTTTGAATTCCATTGTAAAATAAGGTATTTTCCCATCGATAAACCCGCTGTCGTAAAATGATGGAAAGCTTTTATGCTCTATTTTTTGCAAGATTTCCTGTTCTTGCTGAAATCTTTGTTGTTCTTTTTTTCGTAATCTTTTATGAAATCTGAGCGTTTTTAAGACAACATCCTCTTTTTTCAAAAAATCATAAACAATATACGTATAGCCATACCCTCCCCTTGCTAAGAAGAATTGTACTTTGTATCGATTATTTAAGATCGTGTTGACTTTAAATGGTTTTTCTATATACTTAAAAAGTTTACTAAGTTTCACTTAACTACTAAAGAAACTTGATGAAGAATGTTTTCTTCTTTTTCCCTTATAATAGTGATGGCCTCTATTCTGGTAATACTTATTTTTATGTGAGTTTCTCCATCGATCGCTGCTAGAAGAAGAATATCTGTAATGACTGCTTTTCCCAAAAATTTGTCTTAAAATTTTTTTTATCATCGTAATTCCCCTTTCTATTTCTTTTTACGTATGGCTTTAAAAAAAGTTTCATCAACATGAAAGATGACGAGAATAATTCTCGTCATCTTTCATGTTTTTATTTCAACTATATAAAAAGTCCTTACTATTCTTCACTTTCCTCATCAATAATACATTTTTCTAATAAATATTCAAAAGTAATGTCAGCTAATTCTTCCATTTCACCCTCGGTAGGAACGAATCCCCTTTTTAATAGCTCACGAAAGAAAAACTCTGCTATTTCCTCTGTATCTATTATTACGTCGATTTCTTTCAAGCTTATCGCCCCCTTTGTAAAGAATATATGTGACATATAAAAAAAAGATGATACTTTTGTACAAATTATCTGATAAATCAAAGTTTTTTTCAAGGAAAAAGAAAAGCGGAAGCGCCTTGTTCAGCCTCGAAGAAAAACTAGACACTCATCTAAGTTTAAAAAACTTATACTTTCTTCCCTTAAAATAGACATGTTTTGTACCTCTTATTCATATGGTTTTATATATACTTTTTAGGGGGATCTATTCGATGAACTATTTCCAGCATATAGTTGCCGTAATAAAAGAAGATGTAAATAAAGATAATAGTCAAATGCTAAGATTATTTCAGTTATGGCTAAATATCCTATTTGCTTTTATTGGCATCGTTAGTTTACCATTCTTTATTGCTTTGTTTTTTCCGTTTTAGAGGATGTTCAAAAAGGCACCAAACTAAAGCTGTGCATCTCTTCGTTGGCTTGCTTCTAATTTGTTACCATTTTGAACACATATTTTAATCATGTTTATATATATTTTTTTCATCCAAACTGCTGATAAGCTTTAACTTTCTTAACGTTAATTTCATCACCTGCTCATACTCTCGATCATGAAATAAATGAAATAAAATTCGATAATCATTATATATGTCTAATAGTCCATCAATTAATGCTTTTTTTTCTTTTGTTCGTTCAAGCAGCTCTTTTTCCGCTGCACGAAAAGAGCTGTTTGTTTTTTGCAGATCAACTGGGCGTTTCTTTTTATCCATAATATACAGTAGACCAAGTTTTTGAATAAAGGTATCGGCATTTTCTGCATCTGCAACTAAGGTTAGTTCCTCTTCCCCTGCTTCTAGCCATTCTCCGTCACTAACTCTTGATAATTCATAAATAATATCTTCCCAAGCGTCTGATTTATAACGCCATATTTCTGTACGAAATCCCATTATTTTAAATAAATTGCTTCCATATCCTTTTACTTTTACTAAGTCGCCAATAAAAAAGCTATATTCTATATCTATTTTCTCCGATTCCATTAATTCTCCATCATATTCTGATAACATTTGCAAACTGGACTCTAAATATAAACCCTCGCTTTTATTTACTTCATATACATGCATATCATCCAACCATTTAACATCCGTGATTTTTCCTACCGTTCCATATAAAATAATAACAACAGTGTCGCCTATTTTAAATTTTGGTTTTTTTCGATTTACCATCGCTTAATAGTCCTCTCTAAACTAGATTGTGAGTTTTAAACCGTACTTGCGGCCGATAAAACCCCCACACTCTTGCTTAAAGATGTTGAACAATTAAGGTGGGGGAAAATGTAAGGATATAACTCCTCTCAATAAGTTCCATCTGTTTTTCATCCTTTGTTTATTCACCCTAAAATTAGATTTCATTTTTATCATTATATGCAAGGAAACAACTTTCGCTAATCGTTCCATCGCTGCATATATACCATTTTTTAATTTCTCTCTTTTCGTATAGATTATTGTTATTTACCCCGCAGCCATGTTTATTATTTTATTCAAAAACAACAAACTTTTAGAAAACAGCCTTAATTTTTTTGAGCTTATCCATTAATTAATTGATTATCAAAATATTTGAAGGATCTCATTTATTAAAATTTATAATCGAAGGAAAGGAATTTGATTTGGAAAGTTTTCTTTATTATATGAGGGTATTTCATACAATATAACGACTACATTTGTAAGTGTAATAAATGAAAAAAAGCCTGCTTTTATTACAAGCAAGGCTTTTTTTCATTTTTCATGCAGAGTTAACCAGAAAATCCCATTAACTTAATCGAAGTATATATTTTTTTCTTCTTGAAACAAATAAGTTTCCCAAGCACGATCAAATATTTGCATACTCATTAAATAATGGCCATTTAATTCTAAGTAGCTGCTTATTTCCTCATAATCCGAACTATTCTTTGGAAAACCATGATCAACGTATGCATTATTTGCAAACTCACTTATATCATCTTTTGGTGAAGGATGACGAAACTTCATTAAAAAATGGTAAAAAGATTTAGACATAACCTTTCATCCTTTATCTAAAATAATATAAACCATACTATACCGAAGATAACAAAGTTCGTCCAGTAGAATAGTCAATAGTTAAATTGAACTCCCCCCACTTAGCAAGCTTGAAGTGGAGGATTCCTAAATCCAAAAAGCCAAAGGAACCTTATCCGCTCAACGAGATAAGTTAGCCATACAAGATGTTAGAAGAGTCTCTTTCGGGACAACCTGGCATACAGTTCTTTCCATGTAAGCAAATGCTTGTAGCTGGTACATCGACTTTCATTTGTATGGAATCGTTTGACACTCCTGTAATGCACCCAAAACCTAGACACGACATATATGCACGCATATATGCTTTTATATCTGCTCCGGTATCGTGAGTAAGTATTTGGTACAAGAGGTTCAAGTTATTTATTTAAGCGAAAACTTTCTTTAATTGTTTTGTTTCTATTTCAGTTAATCGTTGGTGTGTAAATTCAATACCATTAAATGGTTTATTTACATTAAATAATTGATAGAGCATTGTTGTTCGAACATTTAATTTCTTATTTAAGGCAGACCACTGCTTCCAATAAGGTTGTTGATGACGGACGATATGATGACGAAGTACCTGTGGTGCTTTTTCTTTATACCCTAAACCTTTTCGGCCAATGGTATAACTGGCTGCTTGATGAATAGAAATACCAAATTTACGCATATACTTGAGTTTTCCTGTAATGGATGTATAAGCTGGATTCACTTTTAAAACTGCCTCACCCATCTTTTCCGCACGACTTTCAATCGCTTTCGCCATTTTACGATAAGCGAATACACTTTTTAAACGGTTGGTGTTCTTATTTCCGTATACACTCCCCGTTTTAGATAGCGTGGTATCAATGTCTTCCATTACAATTGGTTTATAGCAATATCTACTAAGGCAATAGCTTCTGCTTCAATAGTTTTAATTGATTTACCAGTTGTTTTCCGATGTAATGAAAACTCCAATTTACCACTTTCTAAAAAGTTTCCATCCTTTGATATATTTGTCCACGCAAAGTGATTAACATTACAATCAACTCCAATGACACCATCAGAAGTAGAGAAGTTAACAAATGTCTCTTCTTCTACATCGATTAGGCACTTAATGATGTAATAATTACCGTGATCTTCGATGGACCACGAAATAGGTTTACCGTTCACTTGACTTCGTCCTTAACATTCCTTGAGGTGGGGGTCTTCTCGGTTAAAATAATAAAAGGAAACCTCGACCTTTTAAAATCTATTAATAAATTTATTCTCACTCTATTTTTTTCTTCTCATATTCTTTTTTTTACGATAGGATAAGAATATAAAAAAATTGTCTCCCTTGATTATGCATTTAAACTTACCAATGTAGTATAAAAAATAAAAACGGTGGAATGATGGATGTGTATATCGTTAAAAGATAGGCAATGATTTTTGGACAATTGAAAAACCCTCTACTTTGGAGAATAGCAAGGAACACAACATTTGAAAAACATTTATAGGAGTTAAATATGAAAGCAATAATTAAAAACTTTATCAACGGTATTATCACGATTGTCCCTATAATTTTAGTGATATATGTGATTTATCGAAGCTTTTTGTTTCTCGATAATTTATTAGGAAGTTTCCTAAGAAGTTATCTCAAAGATGAGTATATCCCGGGCATTGGTATTCTGCTAACACTCGTCTTAATTACCATTTTAGGATGGCTGTCTACTAAATTTATTATTTCTCATCTGATTGAATGGATCGATTTATTATTAGAAAAAATCCCGTTCATTAAAACGATTTATACGGTTATTAAAGATACGATTCATTCTTTTTTAGGAGAAAAGAAATCCTTTTCTAAAGTTGCGGTTGTCACTTTCCCCGGCACGGAAATGAAATCTATCGGCTTTGTTACAGCAGAAAATTTGGAAGACTTTTATGAGCCATTTAAAAATTATATTGCCGTATACGTACCGCAAACTTTTCAAGTAGCAGGATTTACTTATCTTATTCCGAAAGAAAATATTGAGTTTATTGATATAAAACCAGAAGATGCGATGAAGTTTGTTTTATCAGGCGGTTTAACTTCAAAGTAAGGATTTTTATGCAATTCAAAAAAGCTTATGTTTGGTATATGTTTTTGCACCAAACATAAGCTTTTTATAGATATGAATCCAGTAAAGCTTTATTTATTAAACGCTCTTTTCGTATAGATTGTTGTTATTTAACCCGCAGCCTGAATACACTTCGCTTTCCGCGGACGAGTGCCGAGCCTCCTCGTCGCTATGCTCCTGTGGGGTCTCATCTTTCTCGCTTTTCCCGCAGGAGTCTACGTGTATTCAGGCTGCTCAGTGCTTCAGCAATGTTTATTATTTTATTCAATAACAACAAACTTTTAGAAAACAGCCTTTTTAAATAATGACAAGTATTTTCCGTATCCCTTATCTTCCATTTCTTCTTTAGGAATAAATTTTAACGCTGCCGAATTAATGCAATAACGAAGTCCTTTTTCACCTGGACCATCTGTAAACACATGACCTAAGTGGGAATCTGCTTCTTTGCTTCTTACTTCTGTACGAATCATAAAATGGCTTGTATCTGTTTTTTCTATTACTTCTTCTTCCTCGATTGGTTTTGTAAAACTTGGCCAGCCACAGCCAGCATCGTATTTATCCAAAGAACAAAATAATGCTTTTCCAGACACAATATCTACATAAATCCCTTCTGAAAATTCATCCCAATACTCATTATGAAAAGGTGGTTCTGTCCCATTATTTTGCGTCACTTCATATTGGATAGATGTTAATTTTTCTTTTAAATTTTTATTGTTTGTCATTTACATCACTCCAGTTCTTCTTCGTAAAACTTGCTCGCCCTGAACCTACATGGTAGGCGTTATAATGAAGAGGATTTTTTTTATAATAATCTTGGTGATATTCTTCCGCACGATAAAATACATTCGCAGGTAAAATTTTTGTTGCAATCGGCTTGTCAAATCGCCCGCTCTCCGCCAATTGTTGTTTAGATGCTTCTGCCAGTTTCTTTTGTTCTTGATTATGGTAAAAAATTGCTGTTTGATATGATTGGCCTCTATCAAAAAATTGACCGCCGGAATCAGTAGGATCAATTTGCTGCCAATATACTTGCAATAGCTTTTCATAAGAGAAAATCGTTGAATCAAATGTAATTTGAACGGCTTCATAATGACCAGTTGTTTCCGAACAAACTTCTTTGTATGTTGGATTTTCTTTTCTACCACCTGTATAACCGGACACCACTTTTATAATACCAGGCTGTTGATCAAAAGGTTTTACCATACACCAAAAACAACCTCCAGCAAATGTTGCCACATCATATTCCTTCAATTTCTACACCTCCAGTAAAACGTGAATGAACACTTGAAAATAGCTTATACAAAAACGAAAAAAAATGCAAAAATTAGGTTTTAAACTAAGATAGGCACTTGCTTACTTTATACAGCATAAACTAATGCATCATGAGTATGCGAGGAGTGAATAAAATGACTCATAACGGTGAAATGAACCCATTATATGATGCGGGAATGTATGATTTGTTAGCCGATTATTATAAATACACAAATCCAGAATTGCATATTTTTTATTACCAAAAACATTTACAAAGTGTTAAAAAAGTATTGGAAACAACGCATTCTCCTATTCCTTATGTTCAAAGACAAAAAGAATATGGAAAAATAAGAATACTGCATGGATCTATAGAAACACCAAAAGTGGATATTTATATTAATGGAATGCGTATGTTTAAAGAAATGACATTTAAAAAGATGAGCAATGATTTAACGCTTCCAACTGGCAGGTACCAAATTGATATTTATGAAGCAGGCAAAATGGTGGACACTTATTGCAGTCAAAAAATTATTGTAGAAAGCAACATATATCATACTATGGCTTTTGTTGGTTCGAAAGAAAAATTAAAAATCTATTCATTTGAAGAGCATCCACATGTCCCCGTAACAGAAACAAAACTTCGATTTATTCATCTTGCACCAACTTTGTCGACCATTCATATTGCAGTGCAAAATGGAGATGTTATATTTCCAAAGGTAGAAGCAAAAACAGCATCTCCTTATTTAGGTTTGCACCCCATGACCGTCTATTTGGAAGCAAGAGCTTCAAGTACAAATGAATTGATCACTACTTTTTCACCCCTTGTTTTACAAGAAAACAAATCCTATTCTGCCATCATTTTAGAAAGCGATTCAGAAACAAGCAATGTCGAAACACTGCTTGTTTCCACTACATGATGATAAAAAAAGGCTGTTTTCTCAAAGTTAGTTGTTTTTACGTAAAAAAATGGGAGAAGAAGTACTCAGCAGACTCAATACACGTAGACTCCTGTGGGAATGCGAGAAAGACGAGACTTAAGCAGAGTGTATGCGACGAGGAGGCTCGACGCTCGCTAAACGGACGAAGTGTATGCAGGCTGCGGGTTTAACAGCCTAAAAAAATGACGCTATCCCTGAAGTATTTTCTTCTGGGACAGCGTCATTTAAATTAGAAACATACAAAACTATTCAGTTGGATGTATAATACTAAACTGTATTTGGTCGTTTGGAAGATTAAATTGTTTCATTTTTACCTTTAATCCACTTTCTGTTTTCATTTTTGTTAAATAAACATAAATTGTTTCTTTTTCTGGATTAATTTCCACCCACTCCGGCAATTTATATTGTTGTTGAATAAATTTCATCACATATGAAACCGGCAGTGGCAGTTGACCAATGCTGATTGATTTTTGCCGCAACACTAAATCTCCGTTTTCCAATGCTTCTGGTTCAAAAGTAAGGTTCATATTAATATCTTCATTAAAAACAGGTAGACTTCCATATAGCTCTACTTCGTCTGTTAAATTTATCTCATAATGGATTCGCCCATTCAATCCTTCTTTTTTAATGTAATGGTTAATAAGTTTAGTTAAATCGCTTTTATTTGTTGTTACATCTAAAGTAGCAGCCTTTGTTTGGTCCTCAGTTATGCCAGAATGATTTGTTTTATCACTTGGTAAAAAAATCAAAATGGATAATCCGATTACAATAATCAAGTTGATAGTTAATAATATTAAAAATGCGATTTTCCAACTATTTTTTTTCAATTTTATTCTCCTCTGCCTTCTTCCTCTGTAGTCCTTTTCGTTAAGATCACACTTATTGCTTGCTCTTTTAATTTCTTATATATTTTATCCGCAATAAGTTGATATCCTTTGTCGTTAGGATGAAAATAATCTTTAAAAAGCAGATTTTCTTTATCATTCGAAAAAATATCGTCGATGCGGACAAAATATGTTTGATCAAATAAGGTTAAAATATTTTCCCCGGTTGTATTCCATTCTGCAACTACTTGATTCAATTCATCTATATTAGAAAACCATTTTGTAAAAGGATTATATACACCAACTAATACAATTAGTGCATTAGGGTTGTAAGTTCTAATTGTTTTAAGTACTTCGTGTAGATTGCTCTCATAAAGTTTTTTTTGTTGTGAAAAATCGTCCAGCTGTAAATCAGACAAATGGTCACGTATTACTTTCATCATATCATTTCCACCGATTGTTAAAATGACCATATCTGCAGCTGCAATGGATTGATTTACTTCCTTTGTTTTTATTTTTTTTAATAACTGATCTGTTTTATTGCCTTTCACCCCATAATTTTCAATGGTTACTTCGCCTATTCCCCTATCCTGTTCTAATAATCTTGTTAAGTAAGGAATATATCCGCCTTTCCCTGTACTATCTCCGACCCCTTGTGTTAAAGAATCTCCAGCTGAAACAATTTTAACATCTTGAGGAAAAAAAGTTTCGGGAATATTTTCTTTATTCACAACCATCGTTTCTTTCACACCATTATATTGAAGCACCGCATCTTTCGAACAAGATGTTGCCAAAAGAAGAGACAGGCAAATAATAAGAAAGAGACTTGATTTCTTCATTATTAACCCCTACCTTTTTATCCGTAGTATTCAAAATCACCTTACAAAAAATTTGCAAATTTGTAAAGAACTTAAAGGAACATTGTTTTCTATTATAACATAGATTTAAGTGAAAGCATTTTGTTTACATTTATCATTTATCCATTTTTACACATCTATACATGATAGGTTTTACCAAATTAAACGATTCTTTTTTTGCTCATTTCCTAAATAAATACTAGAATGAACTTCTCCTCACAACTCCGTAAAGATAGGGAAATATGTAACACAGTCTCCTTTTTCCAATAATAAAAAAGCCAGACGCTTATATGTCTGACTCATTTCTAGAAGGAGTTTGTTTTATTAACTTTTCTCCTTTTTTTTCATAATAAAGATTTCGTAACACATATGTTTTATACAGTTCTAGCTTTTTATGTTCAATAGGATGTCTGTTTAGACCTAACGCCTTTAACTGGCTGATAAACCAACCTTTTGTCCCATAATAAGCCATATCCTTTCCCCCTTCTACTAATCTTTTATAGAATCCGAACTTAGAAATTTTTTCTTTAATTCACTATATGAAGGAAGAAAGAAAATATGACAAATAAGTGTATTTTATTCCATCGCGTACAAACAAAAAACCTTCACTCTTCCAAAAAAATAGAAGAACGAAGGTTTTTATTCACACTAGCAAATGGAATAAATTTGAATCTTTATTAATTTCCGTATAAGCAAATCCTTTTTTATCCATTCTTTCAATTAACCCTTTGTAATCCTCTGGATACTTTAATTCTAATCCAACTAACGCCGGACCACTACCTCTATTATTTTTTTTCGTATATTCAAATCTTGTAATATCATCGTCTGGACCCAATACCTCATCAAGGAACTCTCTTAGAGCACCAGCTCTTTGAGGGAATTTCACGAGAAAATAATATAATAATCCTTCATATAATAAGGATCTTTCTTTAATTTCCTGCATTCTGTCGATATCATTGTTTCCACCGCTGATGACAATCACTACATTTTTTCCTTTAATTTGCTCTTTATAAAAATCAAGTGCTGCGACAGGCAATGCACCTGCAGGCTCTGCTACTATGGCATGTTCATTATATAAAGAAAGAATAGATGTACAAACCTTTCCTTCTGGTACTAGTACAATATCATCTAAAAGTTCCTGACAGATTTCAAAATTCTTTGCGCCAACACATTTTACAGCAGCACCATCAACGAATTTATCAATTTCATCCAATGAAACAAGTTCTTTGCTAAGAATGGATTGTTTCATGGAAGGTGCACCTGCAGGCTCTACACCGATCATTTTTGTTAACGGCGAAACACTTTTAATATAAGTGCTTAAACCTGCCATTAATCCACCACCGCCAATGCTGGCGAATACGTAATCTATCTGCTCCTCGCAGTCATTCATAATTTCAATCGCAACAGTTCCTTGACCAGCAATAACATTTTCGTCATTAAAAGGATGGATAAACGCTCTCTCTTCCTTTTCTGCACAGGAAACAGCTTCTACATAAGAATCATCAAATGTATCTCCTACTAAAATAATTTCGACAAGATCTCTTCCAAACATTTTTACTTGGCTGACCTTTTGCTTTGGAGTAGTTGCAGGCATAAAAATTTTCCCATGAACACCTAAATAACGACAGGCATATGCAACTCCTTGTGCATGATTTCCTGCACTTGCACAGACAACCCCATTTTTTATTTGTTCCTTTTTCTGCATCTTCATCGAATAAAATGCACCTCTTAATTTAAAAGAGCGCACATGCTGCAAGTCTTCTCTTTTTAAATAGATATTACAATCATATTTTTCAGAGAGCCTTTCATTTTTTTGTAAAGGAGTATGGGCTACTATATCTTTAATTCCCTGGTATGCAATCATAATATCCTCCAACTGCACCCATTTTTTCATTACATTCTGTTCCATATCCTCAAACCTCATTTCTACCCATCTTAATTTGTACATTATAACATGTTCCCACATGTTTTCCATCCTTTAAGATTAATTTTTTAGATATTTTAAAATCTTGCTACACTTTTGGATGCGTAAAATTTTATGATTGGGTTATATTTGTTTTTAGTTATTTTTTACATTACAATAAAAATACGAGGAGTGATAAAGTGAATTTTTCTATAAAAGAGGAAATTGTGAATAGCATCACACACGGCATCGGTTTTTTATTAAGCATTCCAGCCCTTGTTATGTTAATTCTGTTTGCTGTGAAAACAGGCGATCCATGGAGAGTAGTCAGCTTTACCATTTTTGGATCCACAATGATTATTCTCTATTTATGCTCCACCCTTTTACATAGCATCACGCACAAAAAACTAAAAGATTTTTTCGAAATATTAGATCATTCTGCTATTTATTTATTAATAGCCGGAACCTATACGCCATTTGTGTTAGTTTCTATTAAAGGGGCTTTAGGCTGGACTTTATTTGGAATTGTTTGGGGACTAGCAGTTTGCGGCATTGTATTTAAATGCTATTTTGTGAAAAGATTTCTTATCATGTCAACCGTTCTTTATGTGATTATGGGATGGCTGATGGTAATCGGAATAGTGCCGTTATACCATTCAATTGGCACATCCGGATTTGTGCTACTATTTCTTGGCGGCATATTGTATACCGTTGGCAGTGTTTTTTACGTATTGCAAAAAATCCCTTATTTTCATGCTGTATGGCATGTATTTGTTTTATGTGGCAGCAGTCTTATGTATTTTTGTATTTTATTTTATGTATAAAAAAAGCGCAGGCGCCGGAGCTAGACAATTTTTAACTTTATAAATTTTATGCTTTCTTATCTTATAAAAAACAACGAAATTGCAGATGGCAATTTCGTTGTTTTTTTAGATGAGCAATTAATTACCTTTTCGTTCGTAAATAAAAAAGGTGTAATCTACATTATTTTTTTCATCTTTTATGCCTTTTTCCTCCGAAATGATTTTCCAATTACTCCAATCGAGGTCTGGAAAATAAGTATCTCCTTGGTACGCCTCATCAATTTTTGTTATATATAATCTATCTGCAATATTTAATGTTTCTTTAAATATTTCCGCACCGCCGATAATAAAAATTTCTTCCTCGTTTTTTGTTTCACTCCATGCTTTTAACTCTTCCATTGAATGTAAGATCGTGCAATCCTCACATTTAAACTGCTCATTTTTTGTTAAAATGACATTTTCCCTATTAGGCAAATTCCTGCCGATCGAATCCCTTGTTTTCCGCCCCATTACAATTGGATGACCTGTTGTTACTTTTTTAAAATATTTTAGATCCTCAGGAAGATGCCATGGAAGTTCATTTTTATATCCGATTACATTATTTTGATCCATTGCCACGATTAAGGAAATCATACACTTACCACTCCTTTAATATGAGGGTGCGCTTCGTAGTTAACAATTTGAAAATCTTCATAGCTAAAAGAGAATATATCTTTAACCTGCTTATTTATTTTTAATTGCGGCAGCGGTTTTGGATCTCTCGTAAGCTGCAATTTTATTTGGTCAAGATGATTGGTATAAATATGTACATCTCCGAAAGAATGAATAAATTCTCCAACTTCCAAATCGCATACTTGCGCAATCATATATGTTAACAAGCTATAAGAAGCTATATTAAAAGGCACACCTAAAAACACATCTGCAGAACGCTGATATAGCTGACAAGAAAGTTTGCCGTCTGCAACATAAAATTGAAACAAGCAATGGCATGGCGGCAATGCCATTTTTGGAAGATCTCCAACATTCCATGCACTTACAATTAAACGTCTTGAATCAGGGTTTGTTTTTAGCGTAGAAATCAAGTCAGATATTTGATCAATTACATCGCCGTCTCTAGAAGTCCATGAACGCCATTGATGTCCATAAACAGGGCCCAAATTACCGTTTTCATCCGCCCATTCATTCCAAATGCGCACATTATGATCTTGTAAGTATTTAATATTAGTATCTCCATTTAAAAACCATAATAATTCATAAATAATCGAACGTAAATGAAGCTTTTTTGTTGTAATAAGAGGAAAACCCTCAGCTAAATTAAAACGCATTTGATAGCCAAATGAACTGATTGTACCTGTTCCAGTACGATCCTCTTTTTTTACTCCTTTTTCCAAAATATGCTCACATAATTGCAAATATTGTTTCACAGTAATAACATCCTTTTTTGGTCAATATTTATTATAATATCATTTTAATGACTTAATAAACTCATACGTAAGTGGGGCAACGGTTTTTAAACGTTCTTTTTCCAAACCGCCTGTATAAAACATCGCAAATGTTTCAGCAAAATATTCCTCTGCATATAAGTGGAAATAAGGCCTATTTGGAAATAACACCCACTTTTCTTTATTCCATATATTTAAATAAGCTCTTTTTTTACTATAATGATTGAGTACTTTAGAGTCAATAGAGTGTGCTAGTTCATGATACTCTAAATTTACCGAACCATGTCCATTTCCCTTTTCGCTTGCACCGATTTTAACAAGAACAATCTGTCCTCCCCCAATGCCGGGCACGTTATCCCAAGTCTTTTTTGACTGGTAACCTCGTGGAATTACTCCAGCAAGGTTTTTTGCAGTTGGATTATCCGTTAGTTTTCCAGTATATAATTTCACTTTAATGCCTTTATCTATTATTTTTTTTATCAATGTAGCAGGCAGCTTGTTTAGTCTGTTTATAATCGCTGCTGCTTCTTGTTCATCAAAAGTTGATGCTGGCAAAAGAATCATGTTTTCCAAATTTTTTTGCGCGTCCGATGATAACTCTTTTTTTAATGGTGATAAAAACGGATAATTTTTTAATAATATCCCATCTAGCTGCAATTGGGAATTTCCCATTAGGATAGACACAAAGCTAATCATTAAAAACGGTAAAAAAATTTTTCGTTTCTTCATCCTGTCTCCCTCTTTCTCTATTTTTTCATCGTGTTGTCTGTTGTTTACGCTTCAAACAGAGAAGAGAAGCAAATATATGAATCTATTTATTTGATATTCTATCTATTATAACATAGATAGAATAGGAGAAAGAATAGCATGTAATGGTAGCTTCCAACAAAAAAGGCAATCCACCAAAGTGAAACAAAGCAATTTAGATAAAAATCGGTTGAAAACCCGCTTCTTATTTATTGTTTGTTTCACTAAGAGAATTACCTTTGTCTATTTATTTTTACTAGTTTTTAAACTTCTAATCCGTAATTACGGCATAATGCAGCAAGTCCTCCAGAAAAACCGCTGCCTATTGCATTAAATTTCCAGTCGCCATTATGTTTATATAATTCACAAATAACCACTGCTGTTTCGACAGAAAAATCTTCTCCTAAATCATATCGTAAAATTTCATTGTTTGTTTCTTCATTTACAACCCGAACGAATGCATTGCTAACTTGTCCAAAATTTTGGCTGCGCAGCGAAGCATCATGAATCGTAACTGCAATGCCAACTTTGTGAACATGTGCAGGAATTTTCGAAAAGTCGATGATAATTTGTTCGTCATCGCCATCTCCTACACCGGTGCGATTATCGCCAGTATGCTCCACTCCACCGCTCGGATGCTGCAAATTATTATAGAATACAAAATCGACATCATTTACTACTTTTCCATTCTCATTGGCTAAAAAAGCAGATGCATCCAAATCAAAATCAGCTCCACCATCATATCGGTTTGTATCCCAGCCTAATCCGATAATAGCTCTTTTTAAGCCAGGATTTGTTTTCGTCAAATCAATACGTTGTCCTTTTGATAAGTTGATACTCATACTCTTCCTCCTAATAGTTTGATAATGTCTCTATTACTTATTTATGAATACGACT
Source organism: Niallia yueguangensis (assembly GCF_052663115.1). Taxonomy (NCBI): domain Bacteria; kingdom Bacillati; phylum Bacillota; class Bacilli; order Caryophanales; family Bacillaceae; genus Niallia; species Niallia yueguangensis. Next base: position 193,201 of record NZ_JBQTCX010000004.1, on the reverse strand, counting down.
TTACTACTTCTCCTAAACTTCCTGCACTTGTTCCCGTCCCAACTGCTGCAAATTTCCATTCTTGTCCGTAACGGTATAATTCGCCAACAATTAAACTCGTTGTTCCACTATAATCATCTGTTAAATTGTAATGAATTAAGCTGGATTGTGAATTTGGATTCACAATTCGAATAAAGGCATTTTGAATCATGCCGAAATGCTGCCTTCTTTTTACCGCATCGTAAATATTAACAACAAATACAAGCTTATGAATATTAGATGGAACACGGCTTAAATCTACATGTACTTGCTCATCGTCTCCATCTCCAGCACCTGTTAAATTATCACCAGAATGTTGAACACTGCCATCTTTACTTTTTAAATTTCCGAAATAAATAACATCACTATTATGTAGTACTTTATCATTTTCACCTAACATAATGACAGAGGCGTCACAATCTACATTGGCAGTTGAACCGCCACCAAATAAGGAACCTAATAGTCCTCCCCCTTTTTGTTGAACGGGATCCCATCCAAGACCTACCATTATTTTTGATAAACCAGGATTTCCTTTTGTTAAATCTACTCGTTGTCCTTTTTGCAAGTTAATCGCCATTATTTACCACTCCTATATTTTATTATCAGAATTTATATGTCTTAAGTTAGATAATTGTCTAGCTCCGACGCCTATCGCCTATCGTACTTCAGGTCTCCTCCCTACGATAAGTCAACCACCTGCGCTTTTCTTATTTATCCTTTTAATTTCATTTGCTTAAAATTATTTTGCAGTTGTTCTAGTTTTTTTGTCCCCTCTGCTCGAAGACGCTTATTTTCTTCTTCAATGGACTTCGTTTCCTGCATCCCCTTCATAATAATATTCCATGATTCTTCAATCGTTTCAATTTTAATGCTTGGAGCTCCTGCAAGTCTTGCAATATCTACACTTTGTTGGGAAATATTTTGGGCATTACGCACAAGCATTTCATTCGTGCGGCGATCTAATTCGCTCATACTGTCAGCCACTAGCTTTTGCCTTTTTGCAGCGACTGCTTGGATTAGTCCATTTTTAAAAATAGGAATCGTTGTCACAAATGCAGAATTGATTTTTCCAATCAATTTTGTATTCCCTCGCTGTAAAAGACGTATTTGCGGGGCTGTTTGCAGCGATACCATTTTTGCCATTTCCAGATCATATACGCGCTGGTCTAAAAGTTCAATCGCATTTCGTAAAGAGTCTAATTGCATTCCAGCAAGCTGATCGCCTGATGCTGCTTTTTGCTCAAGCTGGGGCAGCACATTTTGTTTCAGTTCGTCTGACTTTACTTGGCCTGCAACAGCATATTTTTCCAATGTTAAATAATATTGATAATTCTGCTCATACATTTCATCCAACATCGTAGTTGAGTCTACCATTTCTTTTTGATATTTGGAGATTTCCACATATACTTTATCAATCTCTTGGCCCATCGATTGATATTTTCCAAATAACTTTTCCATTATTTTTTCGCTTTTTTTAAATAATTTACCGAAAAAACCACCAGAAGACTGCTCAAAATCTTTTTTATCAAATTTATCCATGATGCGGCCAAGCTGTTTTAATAATTCTCCAGAGTCTTCCACTTTTGTGGTTTTCATATTATTTAAAATTTGATCTGAAAATCTGGATATTTGGACAGCAGGCTCTTTGCCAAACTCTAATATTTGAATTTGATCTCGTTCATCAATCGAGCTGGCTAATTGCAGCACTTCTGGTTCCTTTTTTAAGGCTAATTTAATTTCTGATACTCTATCTTCTGTTAATACATCTGTTTCTTGACTGCCTGCGAATGGCGAATTAGATGGTTGCATACTATTCATCGTAAATCTCCCCTTCTTTTATTTAAAATACCGTTATAAAATATTTTTTTAATGAAGGATTTTTCCTTAAACTCCATTTCAAAAACAACATCCTCTAATAAATGTTTATCAAAAAGGTCTTCTTTTACATAATTCTCTATATCCATATGGCCAGCTGGATTATAAAGTATGATATCAATGCCGAATGTATTAAGCAGCAGCAATACAGCTGCATCCTCCCTTGAAAAAACACCATTTTGTTCCGTCTTAAATAGGATCATACTCGGAACTTCTTGAGAATAGTCAAATTTCTGTAATAATTTTAAAATATCCGGCGGCAGTAATAGTCCTTGAGAAAATAAAAAGATAGCCGCTTCTTCTTCTGTTTCATTCAGAAGTGGTTGTAAAAATGGTTTATCACAAACAGTTCGGATCGCATGTGCAATTCCTTTTTGCAAACCGATTGGCAATCGTCCATAATTCCAATAATGGGCATTGATCATTAAGTCGCAATCCAATTTTCCATCTTTCCCTAAAGCATTTCGATAATGAAATCGAAAATCACTGACTACCGCACGAGTAAAAGGAAAATCTTTGATTAATAATGCATGTGGAGCAGACGAGATGGTGTGCAATCGATCCCAATATTCTTTACGGTTTTTGCTTACACCAAATACTTTAGCAAAAATAGTCGGAATTTTCACTTCCCCATTGCTTACCTCAAAGTTTGGACGAATCATCGCCATTTCTTTTTCTAATAAAAACAACTCATCATACGTTGTTTTTAAAGTTACCGACATCGGCAAATAGTTTCTCAGCTGCCATGGTTTATACAACCCAGAGCCTTCATGATTTAAAATGCTTTCTATTTCTCTTGAAGCTCTATATGCTACGGTTGCTGTTCGTCGTCTTTTTTCTGTCGGAAAGCTTTCTGCTTCTTTTGTTTGTGGATATTTATGTGTAAATGCTGTTTTCTCATGTAAGGATAACTGTTCCAACACATCTGTGCCATTCGGATGAACAAACACTAAATCACATCCTATTTCCTGCAAATACATTAAAAAGTAGGCTTGGCTTTTTTTCGCATGTCCGTACCACATAAATTTCGGCATTTGCCCGTTTATCATACTATTATTTAATGCAGGATCTAAATGATTGATGGACCATTTTATCATATCGACAAGTACTCTTCTTAGTTCACTATTTTGCATTCCGTTTGCTTCTACTTTAGCAAAATGCTGAAATACCGCATTCATTGCTTCTCGAATTTTGCGGTGAACAGATGGAATGCTTGACTTTAACAAGAGGTTTTCCCCATCTAAAAATGCAATAAACCGATTAATGGATAAGTTTTGATCTTGAAAAATATTCATCACTTTTTGAATAGCCTGAAAATATTTATTATCCATCACTCTGTTTAACGTTTCATCCGTTAATAAAATGAGACTATTCTCTTCTTGATAAATCCACTCAAATATTTGATTATAATATTCATCTTCATCAACAGGTATACCAAGCAGCTTTACCATTACTTGCCCAAATGTCAGGTTTCCATTGTCTTCTTTATAAGCAGGCCGATCTTTTATTGGTCTATTTAAAAGTTCATACCAGTTATCCAGTGACAAAGGAAGTATTTGATTATTAATTGTATGTACCTTTTCGTTCATTTTCTCCACTTCCCTTTATAAGCAAATAGGAGATTCTTTTTTACCATATATCTAAAAAAGAAATCTAATAAAGGTTGTTCAAAAAAATTTAGATTCTCGACCCTAGGCTCGATCCACTTTGATTATTCTTATTCTTGAACATTCACTTATTGCAGATGCAGATAATGTCTTATTATTTCACAAAATTACTACTTTTATCTTATCATAGCAAAAACATAATGCTAAATATTTTCCTATCTTTCATACGAATATGGTGATAAAAAAGTTTCATTTTTTATCAACCGCTTATGTTTCACATTGATCTGCCCTATTGCATATCATACAGTACTCTTGGCAAGTAGGTGTTGTTCTATGAGACTGTTATTTCGTAAATTTTCTTATCATGAGCTAGAATCAGAAATAAAGCTCGTTCAAACGATCTTAAGTTCGACTGTTTATCTTTTTATCGACCTGTTTATTATGAATTTAATTCTATGTTTTTTTGCTGGTGTTTTTTTTCATTCTTTTTTTATAGCATTTCTTCTGTTTATTACTGTCTATGCTTTTTTTGTATCCTTTTATTATCTATTAAACATTTGGTTTAAAAAACCTTCTGATTAACTAGCTGGTGAACCTTCTCGATAATTTCTTCACCAGCAAGCACTCCCTTACTCTTCGTTAAATAATAATGGTTGGCAAATTCTCTTTCGTAAGCAAGTTCTCCATGTGAAGGAATAAAAGGTCTCGTGCAACCTTCAAGCAAAGGAAAGTCTAATACAGAATCTCCTGCCCCTGCTACTGTTTTTATTCCTTCTCTGTTTTGAATAAATTTCATTGCTTCTCCTTTGCAAACAGGCAACGGCATAAAATAGAGCTTCCTTCCTTGCAATGAAACTTTCCAGCCGAAAGATTTGGCGAGATCTACAATAATTTCTTTCATTTCTCTACTGATCTCACTCTTTAATATATAATAAATAAAGAGATTATCTGCTATTTTTAACGTGCCGTTAATCGAGAACCTTTCTAGCTTCTGCAATAGCATTTCCTTTTTTAAGCATTCCATTTCCAATCTTTTTGCTACATGTTTTTTCCATTCTTCGATTTTTTTTCCTTTATAATAAATGACTGCTCCGTTACTGGAAACACTATACGATACTTTTATTTCCTTTTTAAAAATAAATACTCTTTCATATTGTTCAAAAGTTCGCGTGGTTACCGGTACAAAAAACAGTTGATTTGCTACCTCTTTTAAAAGTTGAAACGATCGTTCTGTCATAAAAGCGACGTTTTCCCCATTTTTTGTTTCCACTGCCACCAGCGTATGATTGATAAGGATATTCATTGATTCCAGCGCTCTTGTTGAATAAATGATCGTTCTGTCTAAATCAGATGCAAACATCATCCAGATTTCCCCACCTTTTTTATTAATCCACAGCAGGTATAGCTCATATGCTGATAAGGAATGATTTCAACGCCTTTTTCTTTTGCCAGCATCACAATATGCCTAACGTATGGACTATTAGGATCTTTTATTAATATTTTCCAAGGTACTCTTCTCAACAGCACCCTTGTTGTTTCCCCTACTCCTGGTTTCACGTAATGGATAGAATCAATTTGAAATTCTTCTTTTATCGTGAACACTTCCTCCATGCCTTTAAAAGTAATTTCTTGACCTTCGCTATTTTTAATCGTAGCTTCTGTAATTTCCTCTTGATTTAAGCCGTTAAATTCTGCTGTAATTTCTTCTAAATAATCGTTAGAAACATCAAACGGCAGCAGTTCTTGATAAAATTTTGCTCCATGAAAATCTTCTTTGCCAATATAAGCATCATTTAAGACGGTTCTGCTAATAAGTCCCGATACTGTTGAATTCAAACAAGCACTTGGGATTAGAAAATCCTCTCTAGTTCCAAATAAACTTGTACAATAGCCTGGGTCTGCAAGCACTGCCAATGTGTCATCCAACATAACTCCATATTTTTTATTAAAATGTTGGCAGGCCTTTGTTAGTTCATTCGAAATCGCCCCTTTGCCTGTCCATCCATCAATAAACTGAATACGGCAGTCTTTATGTTTTTGTAAAATATAAAGTAGTGCATTTTCGTCTATTCCTTTACCTCTAATAATAGAGATACTGTAGTGCGGCAAATTGACACCATATTGCATTTTTATGTATCTTTTTATTAATATTCCAATCGGAGTACCCGCTCTTGCTAATGATACAAGCACAGTTTGATTCCCTGTTTTTTGATAAATTTGTTCGGCAACAATTGCTGTACATTGTGCTACCTTTTGTTTATATTCATTTAATGCATTAGAAAACAACTGCAAATAATGTTCTGGGGGATTATATTCGATTGGCAAGGTTTCGCTGTAATGCTGGCCATTTTGAATCCGTTTCTCTCTGTCTACCGTTGAACCTTCCAATTGTAAATTGCTTAAATCTTTTAATAGGAATTGAACATCTTCTTTTTTATAAGAACCAAACTTTACGCTATTTTTCACTTCCACTTTTTCACCCTCCAAAGCAATAAACAATATTTATTTTTTTAATAGAAGTTTCTTTAAAAATGTTTATTAACTGCTGGATTTTATCTGAATCTACTTTTCTTTCAAAAAGGATAAAAACTTCTTCATATGGATGAGCTTCTAAATTATATAAATGATTGACGATGTGCTGATCTTCTGGATTCGGAAACGTAAAAGCAGTTTTTACGCCATAATGCGCTTCATCATTTGCATAGATGGGACTTCTAGTAGTCGACTGATAATAAATATTTTCGCCCATATAACTTGCTATTTTCATCGGAATATACATAAATTCACCTGTCCCGACAATTAGCGTTTTTTCTGCCTTTTTTTTGGAAGATAGATAGTATCCTGCCTTTTTTATCCACTGGTCATCTGTTTGGTTTGTTTCTATCCCAAACCGTCCTGTATCTAGTAAATAATGACAAGTATTTCGTTCACCCGAACAGGTGCACGATGTAAAAGGAATGATTCTATCAGCAGTAAATTCAGTAAGATCAACATATTCTATTTGAATCGCATGATCTTGCCACTCACTATGTGTTTTAGCAGAGGAATGAGTTAGGGAATAGCCATTGCCTTCATGAAGCTTAAAAGTACCTTTTAGCAAGCTGACAAAATGGACGTTAATGCCCAACTCTTCTTCAAGTTCTGCCATTGCTTTTTCCTGTTCAGCTGATCTCCAGTCAAGGATGGAAACGACCGTATATTTTTTGCGCGGATACTTTTTTTGAATCGCTCGGATAATATTTATTGCCGTATTGCCGGTTGTTAATTCATCATCCACTAAAATAACTTCTCTGTTATTATGTAACAATGACTCATCAACATAACAACGATGGGACGTGGCATGGGAATGCTCTTCCTCGAAAGAAATAACCGATGAAACTTCATTCACATTTTCCCTTGTTGTATGAAAAAAAGCGGCATCTTTAAATGCTTGATAAAAACTATGTCCAAGAGCAGTAGCTGTTTCTGCAAACCCAATAATGACAGGTGAAGATATCTCTTTATTTACAAAGGAAGTATCTTTAAAGTCGGATAAAAAATGGGGATAATAATTTAATAGCTCTGCACGTTTCAAAGACTTTTTTTCCGTCATAACTTCTACATATCGAGCCGCAAGCAAAAAACCTGTTAGCAATCCTGTTTTCGGATCTATTGGAATATGCTTTCCTAATAGTTTGCTGACAAATAAAAAAGACCGTTTCTTATTTATTCTCGCTGCCATACTAAAAAAATCTTCAATCGGCAGCTGAAATGGATTTTCCTCTATTTCTATTTCCATTTTCAATTCATCGATTATTGGCAGCAAAATTTTCTTGTTTAAGTAAGTCAATGTATGTAAATTCTTCATGAAACACCCCGTACACTTTTGATTTTAATAGTATTTTCTGCGCCCAATAATAATGGGGTTTAATTTCATTCATTTTATTGGAAAAACTGCTTTTCATGACACCAATTTCTCCATTATTACTGTCTACAATATTACAAGCATCATAATACTCTTCATAAGATACAACATTTAATGCTTGTACTGGTTTAATATGGGTAGGATGAATGATCGTTTTTCCAGTTAATCCATTAGTAATATCCATTAACACTTCACGAATTAAGCCATCCATATGCTTATCAATTAATTGTGTCCGCATTTTCATCCCTGCTTTACCGTATCGTTTGCGAAAAGGAGTTTCCCTTAACTGTGGAATCAGCATTCGTTCTTTTGCAGAAAAATATTCCCAAACAGGGCCAGAAACAACATAAGGGGTGTCCGCTCTAAGAAAAACGTTGACAATGTCACTAATACAATCCCGGATGATCGCGACGTCGTAAACGGTCGTATCAGTATTTCGGCGAATTCCGTATAATCCGCAAAAGTCTGTAGCTCCGATTCTAACATTTAAAATCAATTCTTTATATTGATCCAACACTTCTTTGATGGATAAAAGCTCTGCCAGCCTCGTTTCTTTTTCGATAATTTTTTTTGTTTCAAGAATAGGCATCGCATATAATACATTGCCACTATGATTGTGAAGCTTTAATTCTTTTAAAATAATCCTGCCAATGGCTGCATCAAATTTTGGGATAACAATACCTGTTAATAAGTCGAGACAACTTATTAATGATGTCTTCATTCTTAAAAACTGTTCAACCGAGCGAATTCGTATAAATAGTAAAGGAAGTTCATTTTTTATCACTTTGCCAGCATCTATCCCTTCCTTTATTTTTATTAGCTCTTCCACTAGTTTTTTTTCCGCTGATTCCACTTCGTGATCCCCAATAGAATCTTCTAAACAAATAACCATGGAAGTCAAAGAAGGATGTTTTTTGTTTAAAAGATCTTGATAAATAGTTGGTCTTGTAGCAGGCATATATAAAGTAGATGCCAATGCATAGGCTAGCAGTTCTTTATCCGAAGCAGTGGATAATTCTTCTGGTGCTTTATAAAATAGACGTTCTATTTGTTTTTCCGTTAAATCGGAGAATAATTTCATCCTGTTGGCCCCAATCTTTTATGTTTTTCATCACTTTTCATTTTCGTACAGGGAAACAGTTAAAAAAGAGGATTTATACTGGAGAGTTTTTCTTGTGGTATCAGCTTAATCTTTTTCGTTGCAAATTAGAGAAAGAAAGGGAACGGACCGATGTCTGAACCCTTTCTATAAAAATCATTATACTTCCTTTTGCTGCTCTTTCTTTTTATTCATAGCATGAACAACAAATGTTGCCGCAAATGCAATCAATAAAATGCCAAAGAAGACTATGTGGCTAATATGGATATGGAATACACCTAAAAACATTTTAACGGAAATGATAAGAATTAAAATATAGGCAGTTCCTTCTAATTCAGGTATACGGTCGATTAATTTTAAAAACACGCCTGCAACTCCACGCATCATTAATACCCCTAACATACCGCCTATTAGCAATACCCATACCTCATTACTTACCCCAAATGCTGCCAGCACACTATCTACAGAGAAGGCAATATCCATTAATTCTACCGAAATAACAGTACCCCAAAATGTTCCAAACAGACGAAGCAATAGTCCACCTTTATTGATGCCATGTTCTTCTTCCGCATCTTCTTCTGGACTGTTTTCTTTCCGTTTATCAATAAAGTACTTGATGGCAAGATACGCTAAATAAGCAGCCCCTAGTACTTTTACCCACCATAGCTTTATTAAAATTACACCGATTCCGATCGCAATAAAACGGAATATATAAGCTCCTAATAAGCCGTAAAATAATGCTTTTTTTCTTTTTTCCGGCGGTAAGTGTTTGACCATTACTGCAAGAACAAGCGCATTATCTGCAGATAATAAACCTTCTAAAATAACTAACGTGCCAATCAATCCCCAGCTTACTGGATCTGATAAAACTCTCCCCCACATTCCCCAGTCAAAAAACTGGGAATACGTATGGATAAAACTTTCAAAAATCCCCATTCTAATCTGTTCCTCCTGTTTGCTTGCAATTTACTGTTTATTAACCAACTTGTAAACCAAAATCTGTTGCAAGAGCAGCTAAACCGCCTTGATAGCCACTGCCGATTGCACTAAATTTCCATTCATTATTATGACGATATAATTCCCCAACCACAAGTGCTGTTTCAATGGAGAAATCTTCTCCTAAATCATAGCGAATTAGTTCTTCGTTATTTTGCTCGTTTAAGATACGAACATATGAATTGGAAACTTGCCCAAAGTTTTGGTTTCTAGCCTCTCCATCATGGATTGTAATAGTAAAAGTAATGCGTTTAATTTCATTAGGCACTGCTTGAAGGTCAACAATAATTTGCTCATCATCCCCATCACCAGCACCAGTGCGGTTATCACCTGAATGAACAACAGCACCATTCGCACCTGTCGCATTATTATAAAAAACAAAATCTTGTTCAGATGTTACTTTTCCATTGTCTCCTAATAAAAACACGGAAGAATCTAGATCGAAATCTTTACCTCCATCGTACTTATTTACATCCCAGCCAACTCCGACAACAACTTTTGTTAGTCCTGGATTACCTTTTGTTAAATCTACTTTTTGACCTTTTGATAAACTGATTGCCATGATTCATACCTCCAAAAATCTTTAGAATATCTTATCTACGTTCATTTTCAATAAAAGTTTCAGTATTTTTAAAAATAATGATATACTAACTCATCCATTTAGGTGGAGTATTTTTATCCCAATATATTTCCCCTAAATAATAATGGGAGTGAAAATCGTCATGATACGTATGATAATGAAAATTAAACCAATATCCCTCTTGTGGGGGGCGATCCCGTCTTACATGGAAACGAATGATGTCTTTCCCTTCTTTCCTAATATGAAATATTTTCTCTGAATTTCCAGCACTAGGAAATTCCGTAACGGCTAATGCACTTAAATCTTCTTCTGGATAAATACTCGTTACTTCTTTAATCGCTTTTTCCATATTAGGAAGAATGGCAACACGAAATTCATCTTCTATAGCCGGCTTAATTTTACTGCCGAATTTTGTATAGCTTTGTGTCTCCGCCTCTTGCATCATTTTCAATAAAAACCGATCTCTTTCACTTATCCTGTCTACATCAACGTTTTGTACATTTAAATCTTCTGTTGATACAGGAGCTTCTCTTTCATCTGTCGGCTTCTTGTCATTATTATTAGCGTTATAAATCGAAGAAGGCGTTGGAGAAACAAGTCCAAAAGTTAAAATCGAAACAAAGACAACAAGACTTTTTCGAATCCAGTTAGGCATAAAACACCTCGCTTTCAAACCATCTTGCTTCAGTTAACAATATCATGTAATGTTTTACATGCCTTGCAATATTTCTTTTATCATATAATTTGACCCTATCATTATATAATAAATTTTTATCACCTATCTACCATTTTGCTTTTAATGATAGAATTATGTATATGTATAACGGAAGCCTTTTTATGTAAAATTATTGCAATCTTTTTAAGAAGAGGCTGTTTCCGTATAGATTGTTGCTTATAAAATCGCAGCCTGCATACACTTCGCTTTCCGTGGGCGAGCGTCGAGCCTCCTCGTCGCATACGCTCCTGTGGGGTCTCGTCTTTCTCGCATTCCCACAGGAGTCTACGTGTATTCCGTCTGCTGAGTACTTCTTCTCCCATTTTTAACAAACTTTGAGGAAACAGCCTAAGAAGATGAATGATTAACTATGCTACCATTCATTAGTGAACATTAGCATTTTTCAAAATAATTCCATAATGAAATTTGGCTGATTTTCTTTTCAGTACAGAAAAACCAAATTGTTCAAATCGCTTACTTCGAAAATGATCCTTTAATACGACTCTATCTTTAGCAACTCTTATAGCCTCTTCCACTGTCTCTTTTGTCAAATCATCGTAAACCGCAAGCTTGCGCAGTGGATTAATCCCATCAGAAGATAAAATTTCCGTTTCAAACATCGGATCAAAATAAACGCAATCAACACTACCTTCTTTTCTTGACTTTAAGTCTGATAATGCTAAACGGTTATTCACCGTTATTCTTTGCATGGCATCGTTTATATTCTCTGAATCTGTTTTCCATGCATGCAGACCTTTCTTCACTAAAAATGAAAGGACCTTGCTTGCTTCGTTCCCTTCTGTTCTTCCTTCTTTTCCCGTAACATAACTTGCAACAATGCTGTCAGATCCTAAGCCAACGGTACAATCTAAAAAGGAGCTTCCTTTTCTAATATTAGTTGCTTCTGCAAAGGGATCATGTTCCTTTTTTTGTATTCTTTTGATACGAAATACAGCCGAATTAGGATGGAAGAAAAATGGTTGCTGCGAATCTTTTATAAATAATTCATAACGATTTTTTCCAATTACTAATACATCATCGTTGTATTCTTTTTTTAACTTATCTACAGATTTTTTCGTTCGCTCTATATATAGAAATTGCAGTTCTTCTGCAATTTCTTTTGCTAGTGATATCATATTGGCATCTGTTCTTCCTGCCGTTGTTACAATCATCTTATTACTCCTGGTTAGCTGCTCTTTTTTTATGGCTGTTTTCGTATAGATTGTTGCTTTTAAACGCGCAGCCCGAATACACTTCGCTTTCCGTGGGCGAGCGTCGAGCCACCTCGTCGCATACGCTCCTGTGGGGTCTCGTCTTTCTCGCATTCCCACAGGAGTCTACGCGTATTCGGTCTGCTGAGTACTTCTTCTCCCATTTTTTTACGTAAAAAACAACAAACTTTGAGAAAACAGCCTTTTTATACACGAAAAGAACACCTTTTACGAGAGATGTTCTTTCAGGCTGTCGACAAACGCTTGCTTTCTTCGTTGTTCGCCTTACTCGGATGCTCATTACCAGGTAAAAGAGGATGAACGACTAAGTACGTCACGTCCTGTGACAACGTCGTTCTGACCAACATCCTGTTGCCCGCCGCTCCTCCCAAGGCTTCACGCCTCGAAAGACAAACGTTTTCAATCAGCCTGAAGTTTCTGCAAAAATTGGTTTGTCTACACTCTGAAAGAACATCTATACGGAAGATGTTCTTTTCGACCATTAAAATGCATGATTATTTAATAACTTTTGTATCGTTTAGCAATATAACTCAAACGCGGATACTAAGTTTTCCATAATGGCTTCCATTGAATTTCCTTCAATATCGTAGCGATGAATAAAATGAACGACTTTATTGTCTTTTATTACTGCCATTGAAGGGGACGATGGCTCGATGTCACCAAAAAATTCACGCATTTTTGCCGTTGCTTCCTTATCCTGACCAGCAAATACCGTAACAAGATGATCAGGTTTTTTCTCGGAAACTAAAACCGCTTGTGTTGCAGCAGGTCTAGCAAGTCCTGCTGCACATCCACAAACAGAATTTACGACAACTAGTGTAGTACCGTTGCTTGTTTCGATAAAGCTTTCTACTTCCTCTTCCGTTGTTAACTCTTTAAAACCTGCTTGCACTAATTCTGCTCTCATTGGTTTCACCATTTGTTTCATATATTCTTCATATGCCATTGACATTATTTTTTCCTCCTTTAAATACTACTTTTGCATTCATCATACTATATAATAAAAACCTTTTGCAATTTTACGGGCTTATCTCGCTTTATCATTAGATACTTATTTTCTTGCTTCTGTCATCTGTTTCCAAACAGAACCTTTTGCTTCCTCTCCTAGTTCGATTCTCTCGATCGCTAGTTTAATTTGTAAACTGACTTCAAACTCTGGATCATTTTCATGGTCTTTTAATGCTGCTAATGCCCGTTCATCTCCTACTTCATAAAGATACATTGCTGCCCGCCATCTCACTAGCTTGCTTGAGTCGCTTAAAGCTTGCATCATTTCAGGCATTGCTTCAGGAAAACCTAAATCGGATAAACAATCTCCTGCTGTTCTTCTTACGGTAATCGTTTTATCCTTTAAAGCTTTATAAAGAGACGGCAATACGTTTTTATCTTCAATCATGCCTAAATAAACAGTTGCTAACCTGCGAATAGACGGCTTTTCATCGTCTAAAGCCTTTGTTAAAACAGGAATATCATCAACTGTAGGGTCTTCACTTTGTTCTAGCTTTTGATAGCGGATTTTCCAATCTGGATGATCTAGATCCTCTAATGTAAGTTTCGTCTTTTGACGAATTATTTTTGTTTCATCCGATGTTTCTGGATTTTTTGCCAGTTTTACTAAACTTTCTATTCTGTTGTCGGGATATGCTGCCAGCAGCTCTTCTACCATCACATTTCCGATTTCGTCAAACTCACCGTATCGAACACCAAATTCTTTCCACCTTCTGCTTGTTACGACATTATCATTAGGCATTCTTACCTCTGTTACAGCTTTCATGAATTGGTCCGGCAGCCCGTATCGTTTTTCTTCCTCGCCGTCTGACAGTTTAATCTGCATCGGAATTCCTTTATACATTTGGACAAATACTTTTATTTCACCAAAATGATCATTTGCTTTATTGTCAGCTAATAATTCTTCTGCCTCTTCTCCAAAAGCATGTCGAACTTGTGCAAGCAGATCCTTCCAATCAAATCGAGCATTTCTTTCAACTGCTAAAAAATCAGCAACATGATATACCCCTTTGATTCCTTCAATCGATAAAATCGTGCGAATTATTTCAGGTGCATCTTCTTTGTTTTCTTGTTTATAATTATTGCTTTTTCCCATCGGCAGTTCTTCATCCAAATTTATTTTCATCGTATTTGGACTAGGTGTTGGTTCAATAGAAATAATTCTCACTATAATCCCCCTCATATACTATATTTTTCATCTTATCATAGTATAAACATATTATAATCCTTGCTTTTCCGCAATTTCTGATAGATAACTCCATCTCTCAATTAAATATTCTAACTTTTCGTTTAGCTCTTCTGCCTCTTTTAGAAGATTATTTGCTTTTTCAAAATCACTGCCTGCTTGTTCCAATTCCCCATCAATTTCGGTAATTCTTGCTTCCACTTTTTCAATATCATCATCAATTGTGGCCCATTCACGTTGTTCATTATAACTAAGTTTTACTTTTTTTGATTTTGGAAGAGCAGGTGTTTCCATTTGTTTTTCTTTTTTTACTTTTTCCATTTCTGTTTGTTCATTTCTTTTTTCTGCTTCTAGAAACTCGGAATAATTACCATAATACGAATCAATCACGCCATTGCCTTTTACGATTAACAATTGCTCTGCCACTTTATCTAAGAAATAGCGGTCATGAGAAACCGTAATCACAACACCTTCGAAATCATCTAAATAATCTTCGAGCACCATTAATGTTTGCGTATCTAAATCGTTTGTTGGTTCGTCTAATAATAAAACATTTGGTTCACCCATCAAGATTTTCAGTAAGTACAGTCTTCTTCTTTCACCGCCAGAAAGTTTGCTGATAATCGTGCCATGGGTATGCATTGGAAAAAGAAATCGTTCCAGCATTTGTGCAGCAGATATTGTTTTGCCATCTGATGTTTGAATGACTTCCGCTGTTTCTTTTAAATATTCAATCATCCTTTTCGACAAATCCATCTCTTCATTTTCTTGTGTATAATAAGCAACTTTTACTGTTTGACCTATCCTATACTCACCGGAATCTAAAGGGATTTTTCCCGCTAAAATATTTAATAGCGTAGACTTTCCAGCACCATTTTTCCCAATAATTCCAATTCTGTCTCCAGGCTTCACTAATAAATGAAAATGATCGAGAATCTTTGTATCTGCATATTTTTTGTTTGCATCAACTAATTCAAACACTTGTTTTCCTAGGCGGCTTCCTTTTAATGAAATATCAAGCTTTTCTTTTGTTTGTACGGATGAAAGCTTTTCATCCAACTGGTCAAAACGTTGTATTCTTGCTTTCTGTTTTGTGGAGCGTGCTTTTGCCCCTCGTCTTATCCATTCTAGTTCTCTTCTGAATAAGTTTTTTTGTTTATCAAGTGTTGCCGCTTCATTTTCTTCTCTTATTGCTTTTGCTTGCAAAAATTCCGAATAATTCCCTTTATAGCTGTATAGGTTGCCTCCATCTAATTCAAACATGCGATTAGTGACAGCATCTAAAAAATACCGGTCATGTGTAACTAAAAGTAGTGCACCATGAAACCTGCCTAAATAATCTTCGAGCCATTTCACTGCTTCAAAGTCTAAATGGTTTGTTGGTTCGTCTAAAATCAGCAAGTCAGGATTTTGAATTAACACTTGAGCGAGCGCTATTCTCTTTTTTTGTCCGCCAGAAAGCTCTTCCACTTTTTTATCCACATTTTCGATGCCAAGCTTTGTTAAAATCGTTTTTGTATTTGTGTGAACGTCCCAGCCGTTTAACGCATCGATTTTTTTTTGCACGTCAAACAATTTTTCATGTAAAGAAGCATCCTCTGGATAGGTGTTTAACTGCAACAGCAATGCTTCATAATCTCTAATTAACGTTAAGACGGGTGCATCACTTTCATACACTTGGTCTAAAACCGTCATTTCTGGATTTACTTCTGGACTTTGAGCTGAATAGGCAATTCGATAATCTTTTGGCGCAATTATTTCGCCGTCATCTGGCAAATCAATGCCTGCTACAATTTTAAGCAATGAGGATTTCCCAGTACCGTTTATTCCTATTAACCCAACCCGTTCTTTTTCGCTGATTGCAAACGAGATATTTTGAAAAAGCTCTTTTTCTCCATATGTTTTTGTTAAATTTTCAATCGAAATACTCTTCATAATTCCCATTCCATTCTTTATAAAATTCTCGTAAAAATAATTCCATGAATTGATGTCTCTCATCGGCTATGTTTTTTGCTGTTGTTGTATGTAATAAAGATTTTAGCTTTAATAATTTTTCATAAAAGTGATGAACAGATGTTGATTTGCCGTTTCGGTATTCTGCTTCAGTAAGCTCTTGTCTAACGGAAACAGCAGGATCATACATTAGCTGGCCTTTTTTTCCTCCATAAGCAAATGTTCTTGCAATGCCAATGGCGCCAATTGCATCTAAACGGTCTGCATCTTGAACAATTTTTGCTTCAATAGTCGCTGGCGGAATGCCATGACCTCCATTATAAGAAACAGACTTTATTGCAGCAAGAATATGGTCTTTGTCTTCTTCTTTAATAGGAAGTGTATGTAAAAAAGCTAATAAGTTATTTTGTCCCTCTTCTTTTGTATTGTTTAACTTGATATCAGCAACATCATGAAGCAATGCTGCCATTTCAATAATAAACGGATTTCCGTTGTTCTCTTTTTTCCCAATATATAAAGATGCTTTTCTAACTCGGTCTATATGGTACCAATCGTGACCAGAAGCATCATTTCCCATTTTTTGTTTTACAAATTGTTCTGTTTCTGCAATTATCGTCATTTACATTAGAACTCCAATCTTTATATTAACGTCCATATTGTATCATGAAAGGGATAAAACAAACATAGAACGACAAATCTTGAGTTATATTAAAAAGACTAAACAGAATAAGGAATCTGTTTAGTCGATGATGATTCAATATTTTTTCTTTTCGCTTGTTACTCTGGTAAAAACTTTTTTATCTTTGGAAATATTTTTATTGCGGTTCGATAAAAAACATCTTCATGATATTCTGCTGGAATGTAGTTTTTTACAAATTCCTTGTATTCATGAAAAGGGGCAAGAGGCCAGTCTGTGCCAAATAATAATTTATGATAGGAATTAGAATACACTAGGGCATGTTTTAAATGATTAAAAAAGATACCTTCCTGTGCTTGATTGAGTTCTTTTTTTGTTCCGACAATTAAACCGGATAAATCTGCATACACATTGGCATTTTTATAAATGATTTCAGCAGCTGTTAATGTCCATGGGTCGCCAAAATGGGCCATCATAAAGTTGACATTTCGATGTTTCACTGCAACTTCATCAATCGTAAGAGGATGGGAGTATTTTAACAGTCCTCTTTCTGAATACGTATCACCAGTATGGAAAACCACAGGCAGTCTATACTTTTCTGCCAGTTGATAAACTGGTTCATATACCTCATCATATGCATAAAATGGATAATAGCCTAAATAAATTTTTATGCCTACTACATAATCTTTTTGAATTTCTTTTTCTAATTTTTCGACCGCATCTTTTCCCATATCATATGGATTAATGCCAGCACAATAAACAACCTGATCGGGTATGCTTGGATGTAAATCCAACCCCATTGGAGTTTTTGCCTCGTTATCCGGAAAACCGATATTTGCTGTTTCTGTTACACCCATTCCGATAGCTAAAACAATATTCGCTTCCTTCATTTCTGCAATTAAACCTTCATAACTGTAGTCTACTTTGGAAAGATTGGCTGCTGTATGCTGAAATGATTTGATGTTGGAAAAGTGAATATGTGCATCAATTATTTTCATAACTGCTCCTTTTCATTTCATTCTTTTCCTCTTTATCTTATCTCGTTCAAACATAAAGAAGCAACATCATTCCTTTGTTTTATTATTTAATTTTCGTATAAGTGTGTGTTCAAAAAGGTAAAAAATTAGAAACAAGCCAACGAAGAGATTCGCCGCTTATCATTTGGTGCCTTTTTGAATATCCTCTATAAGTCAAAAATAGAACTATCTCAACAAAACTAGACAAAGCTCGCTAAAGGAATTTTTTTGCTTTTACCGAAACTAATAATATAAAGAATTTAGTATTCTCAGAGTTTCGAAAAAGTAAGACCGCAAACTTTCAGGCTGAATGAAAACGTTTGTCTATCGAGGAACGACCCTTTTTGAGGAGCGGCGAGCAACAGGACGTTGGTCAGAACGACGTTGTCACAGGACGTGACGTACTTAGTCGTTCATCCTCTTTTACCTGGTAATGAGCACCGCAAAAAACGGGGAGTGACGAAGAGAGCGAACGTTTTTCAACAGCCTGAGAATTAGTATTCTGTCTCTCTTGTTTTTGGTGCTAATTTTTACAATTCAAATTAAGAAGGGTGCTGTTACCATGAATGAAATAATGAATACCGTTGAATCAAATGAGACAAAAGCCTTAAGTGTAAAAGAAGCAGCAGATTATATTAACGAAAGTCCTGGAGTTGTTAGAAACTGGTTAAGAGAATTAAAGTCTTTTATTCCAACGATTATCGGGAATCATGGCTACAGATATTTTGATGAAGAAGGTATAGATATGCTCATAAAAGTTCAAAAATTAAGAACAGAAGAAAACCTTTCCTTAAGTCAGATTGCAGAAAAGCTTTCTTCCTCTGAGCAGCCGTCTATACCACCTCAATCGGATACGACGGAAAAAATTCAACAAGATATACAAAACATCAAAGAAAAACTTGAACTGCAAGTCAATTTTAATCAAGTATTAGTACAGCAATTAAAAAAACAACAAGAGCATATTGATGAACAGCAGCAGTTTATTCAACATCAAAAAGAGCATATCTCCGCGCTATTGGATAACAGCAGCGAAAAAAGCATGAATTCTTCTATGACAAGTCAACCAGCTCACGACGAATCTAGTTCCAATAAACCAGCATTTTTGCGGTTATTTTCGTTTCGGTAAACTTCAAGTGCGCAGAGTGGCGTAAACAATTAAACCATTAATAAAAGAGGATCAGTAAATTGTCTGGCAATTAACCGATCCTCTTTTTTACTTTTCTGCTATATGATAAGAAAATTTGGCAAAAAAGTCGCTGCTATGTAATAGACAGCATCTCTTTATTTTTTATTATTTGCTGTAAAGTTGCTTCCATGTAGTCAACCATCATAACTAAATCATCTATTTGTTCTTCTGTAATGATGCGATTAAAAAGAATAGTAAGATGATTTTCCAGTTTATTATCCATTGAAAAAGGATTTAGTCTTATTTCTTGCTTAATTTTACGTTCATTGCCCCAAATTCTTTTCAGCATCTCTTCTAATGATAGAAAAACATTTTTTTCATTCCGATGACATACCACAAGATGGATCGCCATATAACAGCCAATCTCCTTCTCATTCATCACTTTCGGTAACAGTTCTGCCGCTAAATTAGCAAGGTTTGCTTGTAAGGAAAAAGTCATTCTAGCATTTTGTTGGTTACTTAACGAAAAAGTAATCGAAAACTCTCTAGAAAGTTTGCTGCTGTTAAGAAGATCATTACGATCCAATATCGTAATCCTTCCATCTAAATCTCTATCATAAAAAGCACCTTCCATCACAGTTTTCAAATTATCAAACGCTGTCGGATCAAACATAAAATATCCTTTCTAAGAAAAGTGGAAGCGCCTTGCTCAGCCCTGAAACTGGACATCAATCTATTTTTCTTTCTTCATTAAAATAAACCGATCGCCTTACCTGCTTTATCCACATCCATATTTAATGCAGCGGGCTGTTTCGGTAAACCAGGCATTGTCATTACATCCCCTGTTAATGCGACAAGAAAACCTGCTCCTATTGATGGCTTTAATTCTCGAACCACAATTGAAAACTGTTCAGGTCTTCCTAACAGAGAAGGGTCATCCGATAAAGAATATTGTGTTTTTGCCATACAAATCGGCAAATTCCTCCATCCATATCGATCAAAATCTAAGATTTGCTTTTTCGCTTTTGAAGAAAATTCCACACTTTTCGCCCCATAGATACATGTAGCAATAGTAGTGATTTTTTCCTCAATAGATGCTTCCACCTCATATAAGTGGTGAAAGTCCTGTTTATTTTCATCCATTAATTGCAATACTTTTTCTGCAAGCTCTATTCCGCCTGCCCCTCCTTTTTCCCAAACTTCTGTTAAGGCTACCGGGATATTTTCTTGTTCACATAGTTGTTTTAATACATTAATTTCATTTTCCGTATCTGTATAAAATCGATTAATGGCAACAACAAATGGCAAACCGAATTGTTTAATGCTATCAATATGTTTTTGCAAATTTGCAAACCCTTTCTTTATAGCATCGATATTTTCAGCAGCCAACTCACTTTTAGAAACGCCTCCATGCATTTTTAATGCACGCAATGTAGCCACAATGACAACTATTTCTGGGTTTATCTCTTCATTTCTTGCTTTTATATTTAAAAACTTTTCTGCACCTAAATCTGCCCCAAATCCTGCTTCGGTTACAACATAGTCTGCTAATTTAGAAGCGGCTGTTGTTGCTATTACACTGTTGCATCCATGAGCAATGTTGGCAAATGGACCGCCGTGAATAATCGCTGGCGTATGCTCAAGCGTTTGCACAAGATTTGGTTTAATCGCATCTTTTAATAATAACGTTAAGGCACCCTCCACTTTTAAATTACCGACCGTAATGGGATTTTTATTTGTGTCATATGCAACAACCATTCGTGCAAGTCGCAGCTTTAAATCATCGATATCTGAAGCTAAACATAAAACAGCCATGATCTCTGATGCAACCGTAATATCGAAGCCATCTTCCCTTGGAATTCCTTGTAAAGGCCCTCCCAATCCGATAACTACTTTACGAAGTGCCCGGTCATTTAAATCAACTGCACGCTTCCATACAATTCTTCTTTGATCTATATTTAATGCATTTCCTTGATGGATATGATTATCAATTAGTGCTGCTAATGCATTATTTGCTGTTGTAATAGCATGCAAATCACCTGTAAAATGAAGGTTGATATCTTCCATTGGCAAAACTTGTGCATATCCTCCTCCGGCTGCTCCTCCTTTTATGCCCATTGTTGGCCCTAAAGAAGGTTCCCTCATTGCAATGATTACTTTTTTATTTAATTTTTGCAGGGCATCACCTAACCCTACTGTTACAGTGGATTTTCCTTCTCCGGCAGGTGTTGGATTAATAGCAGTTACTAGAATTATTTTTCCTGACTTATGCGTTTTTAATTGTGCTAATTTTTCAGATGTAATTTTTGCTTTATATTTACCATAAAGCTCTATATCTTCTTCTGTTAAATTTATTTTGTTTGCAATATGTACAATAGGCCTCATTTCTGCCTGTTGTGCGATTTCAATGTCTGATTTAATGGTTACTTTTTGCTGCATGTAAGGTCCTCCTGCTATTATGATGCTTCCATTGTACAAAATAACGATATAAAAAGAAATAATGTCAACAAAATGTTCCTTTTTTAGAAATATTTATTTCCCTTTTATAACACATGAAAAATATACTATCAGAGTGTAGACAAAATGATTTTTGCAGAAACTTCAGGCTGATCGAAAACGTTTGTATTTCGAGGCGTGAAGCCTTGGGAGGAGTGGAGTTACCGTGGTTGGGTAATGAGCATCCGAGCAAGGCGAACAACGAAGAAATCGAGCGTTTGTCGACAGCCTGAAATATACTATTTCCTATTTTTCCAAATTTCTAAAGATTAAACGTTGCGAGGATGGATAACTAATCTTATAATTAGCTATGTCACATTTTACTTTTTGTATTTTCTTAACCTTTTATAAGAAAATAGTAGACAAAATAAATTATACTTATTTCTTCTTTATTTACCATTTTTCATAAGAAACAACTACTGTATAAACAGTTATAACATTGCAAAAAAGGAGGCTTTTTTATGCCAATTAAGATCCCATATCTTCTGCCAGCACGCGAAATATTAGAAGAAGAAAATATTTTTATTATGGATGAAAACCGTGCGAATACACAAGATATTCGTCCTTTAAATATACTAATTCTTAATTTAATGCCAGAAAAACAAAAAACAGAAGTCCAAATTTTACGATTATTAGGAAATACCCCTTTACAACTAAATATCTCTTTTTTACGAACAGCTTCCTATGAATCAAAGAACACAAGTCCATATCATTTAGAACAGTTTTATACAAGCTTTGAACAAATAAAAAATAATAAATATGATGGAATGATTATTACAGGAGCGCCAATTGAATTATTAAAATTTGAAGATGTTCAGTATTGGAAAGAGCTAACAGATATTATGGAATGGTCAAAAAACAATGTAACATCGACTCTTCATTTATGTTGGGGAGCACAAGCAGCCTTGTATTATCATTTCGATATTCATAAATATGAATTGGATAAAAAATGCTATGGTGTCTTCTCTCATTATTTATTAGACCCATCAGACAAGTTATTAAGAGGATTTGATGACAATTATTTAGCACCACACTCCCGCCATACTGATGTACAAATGGAAGAAATAATGAACCATCCTGATTTAAAATTACTGTCTGCATCGGAAGAGGCTGGAGCATTCATCATAAGCGGAAATAATGGAAAACAAATTATGGTAACTGGTCATTTAGAATATGATTCTTGTACACTTGCAGATGAGTATACGCGTGATCAAGCAAAAGGACTCGATACTGATCTTCCAATTGATTATTTTCCAAATGATGATCCGAATGAAAAACCATTAAACAGCTGGCGTTCCCATGCATATTTACTATTTTCTAATTGGTTAAACTACTTTGTGTACCAACAAACGCCTTATGATTGGAAATGAAAGAACCTTTATGGAAAAGGTGACGGAGCTTCGCCAGCTTTATTGAAAAAATAAACAATCGTGTTTTGTAGTTTGTTTTTTATTCTACCTAAGTTTTGGAATGGCTCCGCTCGCGCCGCCTTTAAAACATTTTTAACCAGCACGCCTTCGTAGGTTGCTGGTTTTTCTTTTATTCTCTTTAACTTTTGTTTTCAGAATAATAAACTTCCTCAAATGGCTGCACGACAACAAACCCTTCTCCAGTAAACTTCATTTGAATAGATTCGCCGCTTCCTCTTCCAAAAAAAGTTTTTAAAGATATATCCGTCACAAATTCTGGCTGTAAATTGCCTGACCAGGCAACCGTTGCGTTTGGATCCGTAAAAACAGGACTGTCTGGAGTTACTTTTAATGTTAGCGGTTCATAATGGGAGGTGATAGCGATCATACCTTGACCTGATAAATGAATATTAAATAAACCACCTGACATCATACCGGCAATTCTTTTCATTAATTTAATGTCCCAGTTGATGCTTGGTTCAAAAGCTAATAAATCATTGCCGTTTACGTATAAAGATTCATTTTGCAATCGCAGGATCGATATTTTTTTCCCTTGATCGGCAACATATAATGTACCACGTCCATTTGCTTTCATTAAAGAAGCACCTTCACCTGTTAACGCTTTTTTAAACATTTTCCCAAGTCCATGTTCAAAAACACCTTCTCTTGTAAACTTTATATTGCCTCTGTAGGAAACCATGCTTCCTGCTTTTGCCCATATTTGGTCGGATAAGTTAATTTCAAGCATTCTTGGTGTTTCTAATTCAAATAATCCTTCGCCTTTATC
This sequence comes from Niallia yueguangensis, assembly GCF_052663115.1. NCBI lineage: Bacteria > Bacillati > Bacillota > Bacilli > Caryophanales > Bacillaceae > Niallia > Niallia yueguangensis. The sequence goes on along the minus strand of NZ_JBQTCX010000004.1, from coordinate 169,557 downwards.
TTTTTGTTCCGTTTGTGCAACAAAATCCTGTAATGAATATCTTCCCATTAAATATCTCTCCTTACTATTTTTGTATTTATTCCCGGCTGGTTATAGTCATTTTTTGTCCTTTATGTATGCAATTTTCTCCCAATAAATCATATGTTAAATAGAAACCATTTTTAACAAATGCTTACTGGAAACTTTATTTACATAAATTACGTTACATTTGTATAAAAGTTTCATTTTTTAGCATAGATTGAAAAAATAATCATTTATCGACAAAAACAACTATAAAATGGTTTTTGGCTGTTTTCTCAAAGTTTGTTGTTTTTTACGTAAAGTAATGGGAGAAGAAGTACTCAGCAGACTGAATACACGTAGACTCCTGTGGGAATGCGAGAAAGACGAGACCCCACAGGAGCGTATGCGATGGCACTGAAAAAGTGTTTTATTAGATAAATTATAAGTGAAACACTTAATTTTATTAGGGTAAAAATGGTATAGAGAGTTTGAAAACGACCATCATTTTGGTTAGGAGAGGCGTCCGCACGACTCCTGCGGGATTAGCGAGACAGGCGAGACCCTGCAGGAGCGTAGCGACGAAGCGGCTCGGCGCTCGCCCCGCGGAAAGCGTGTGGTAAGCCTCGGAAAACCGAACGAAAACTTCTTCGTTGCTTGGATTGTCACTACCTATATTTTAAAGCATTCACTTTTTCAGTGACCTCAGCGTATGCGACGAGGAGGCTCGACGCTCGCTAAACGGACGAAGTGTATTCAGGCTGCGCGTTTAAATGCAACAATCTATACGAAAACAGCCTAGTTTTTTGTTTAAATGATGAGCTTTTGTAAATACTATTGGCGTGATAAAAGAAAGGGAGGAAAAATAGATGGAGCAGCTTGTTGCGGTAGAAAGAAATCAAAATGGACAAATTATTAGTTTTAAAACTTCTGGTGGAAGAGTTATCTCGTATAGAAAAGCATTATTGGACGTGGAAAATGGCATAATTGATGGGGTAACAATTACGGAAAATCAGGAACAAAACGGACTGCAAGCATATTTTGAAAATTCATTTGATGATTACCCGTTAATTTATTCATTATGATGAATGCTAAGAGACTATACGCTCAAAAAAGAACCGTTGTTTTTATCCTTTTTTGAGAGTATAGTCTCTTAGTCTTTATTCTATTTCTTCATTTTTTTGCTGAATAATGGTTAATGCTTGAATTCTCGATTCGTCCTCTTCAAAATATTGAACCAAATCTCCTACACGGTCAATGGCATCCCAGCTTAAATGATGTTCTATTCCTTCGACATCGTGATAGATGTTTTCTTCTTTAACACCAATAATTCGTAATAGCTGCTCTAATAATTCATGGCGATATACTAATCTTTTGCCGATTTTTTTTCCTTTTGAAGTTAAAATTAATCCTCGATATTTTTCATAAACAAGATAGCCGTCTTTATCAAGCTTCTGAACCATTTTTGTTACAGACGATGGATGGACAGATAATGCTTCTGCAATATCAGAAACACGCGCATATCCTTTTTCTTCAATTAATTTATAAATTTGTTCAATATAGTCTTCCATACTAGGTGTTGGCATGTTGGAAAGTAGCCCTCCTATCACAATACACTTGCTTTGATTCTCAGGCTGTTGAGAAACGCTCGATTTCTTCGTTGTTCGCCTTGCTCGGATGCTCATTACCAGGTAAAAGAGGATGAACGACTAAGTACGTCACGTCCTGTGACGACGTCGTTCTGACCAACATCCTGTTGCCCGCCGCTCCTCCCAAGGCTTCACGCCTCGAAATACAAACGTTTTCAATCAGCCTAAAGTTTCTGCAATTATTACTTTTCCTACAATCAATGAAAACTTCCAACTAGGAAGTTTCTAGATGTTGATATACGTTCACATTATATATTTCATACAAATAAACCTTTTTCATTTAGAACATTCTTACTTTCACCTATGCTCAAACATTCACTTTTATTAGTGTTTCACTCTAATATCTTATAAAAATAAAAAAGGTTTAGGTCATATATTTAATAAAGTTCCTACCCCTTATGCATTTTACTATATAAAAATACATGAAACAAGCAATACTCAGCCAGATAATGAAAACGACAAATAATCTTATCATGTTTTCAGCTTTTTATCTATACTAATAACATTTTTTGATTCTCCAACGTTAATTCTCAAATACAAATTTAATCTTATTTTCTTGTAATTCTAATTTTGCATCAAAGGTTTTTTCTCCTTTTTTAAATCCTTTGATAAGGTTACTCTTTCCTTCTTTTAGTAACTTTTTTACATTAGCCTGAGAAATTGTTTTACCTAGAATTTTTTTCGAGATAGTAAAGTCACAGTTGGCAGCAGTGTAATTAGAACACCCATAAAATGATCCTTTATCCACTACATCTCCATCGCATTTTTTACATTTTCCAACTTTCGTTCCTGTTGACTTGCCTTTTCCTCGTCTTTTACCACTTTCTCTTTTGAATTCGCTTAGATCGAATTTTTCAAAAGACCATACTTCACTTTCTCTTTTTGCATCCTCTATAAATTTAATAGCTAATTTTTTCACTTGTTCCATAAACTCTTTAGGGGATGCTTTGCCTTCTCCAATTTCGTTTAAACGCTGCTCCCATTTGGCCGTCATTTCGGGAGAAGCTAAGATGCTTGAACCAATAGATTGAATCAGCACTCTTCCTTTATTAGTAGCAAATACTTGATTCTTTTTCACATCTATATACTTTCTATCTCTTAATACGCCAATAATTCCAGCTCGAGTTGCTTCTGTACCTAAACCTTGTGTTTTATTTAAAACCTTCACTAACTCTCCATCTTCTAAATGTTTTCCTGCTGTTTTCATTAACGTGATTAACTGGCCTTCAGTGTAGCGTTTTGGAGGTTGGGTTTTACCTTCTTTCACTTTTACGTCCTGTACATTCCCTTTTTCACCATTTTTGAGATTAGGCAATTCCTGTTCATCTTCATCAGCTTCTTGTTCTTTTTGACTACTGTAGATAACTTTGCGCCAACCTTCTTGAATTTGTGCTTTTCCTTTAGAAATAAATGTTGCTCTTCCTTCAACCAATGTATTAATCGTTGTATAATCTAAAATAGCTTTATCGTAATGAGCTGCAATTAATCTTTTTACAATAAGCGTATAAATATTTGCTTCTTCTCCAGACATCTTAGATGGATCAGTTACTTGTTCCGTGGGAATTATTGCATAGTGATCCGTTACTTTTTTTTCATTTACATATCTTTTATTTTCTATAATGGAAACAAAAGGCAATGGGAAATATTGTTTAAAGTCATCGAATCGACTGATTTTTTCCAATGTATCTGGAAACATTGCTGCTTCTTCTTTTGTTACATAACTAGAATCTGACCTAGGGTAAGAAATAATACCTTTAACATAGAGCTTTTGAGCAACTTCAAGCGTTTTTTGTGGTGAATATTTAAACATCTTATTTGCCGTAGCTTGCAAAGACGATAAATTAAAAAGAAATGGAGGATGAAACTCTTTTCTTTCTTTGTCAATTGAATCAATGACTGCTTCTTTCCCTTTACAAAATTGCATAATCTTCTGCGCCATTTTGTCGTCATTTAAACGAGTATCTCCCTCTTTATGCCACTTGCCCCTATATTGCTTGTTATCCATGTTAAACGTAGCAACAACCTCCCAAAAAGGCTCAGATTTAAAATTTTCAATTTCAATCTCTCTTTTTACAATTAAAGCAAGGGTTGGTGTCTGAACGCGCCCTGTTGAAAATACATCTGATACCCCTTTTTTTTGCAGCAACAGTGTATATGCTCGAGACGCATTCATTCCTACAAGCCAATCTGCACAAGCTCTGCTTAAAGCCTCAAAATATATATTTCTAGTCTCGTGTTCTTCAAGCAAATGTTCAAATCCATTAACTACAGCTTTTGGAGTAAGCGAAGAAATCCATAGACGTTTCATCGGCTTTTTATTTTTACATAGAGCAAGAATGACTCTTATAATAGCTTCTCCTTCTCTTTCTGCGTCTCCGGCAATGATAATTTCATTTATTTCCTTGCGATGAACTAAATCTTTGATTATGTTAAACTGTTTCCATTTTGATTTTGTCACTCTATGTTGAAATTTTGTAGGAACAATTGGCAAGCTATCAAGAGACCATTTTTTCCATTTCGGATCATAATCTTCCGGGGGAATCAATTCGCATAAATGACCAATCGCCCATGTTAAAAGGCCGCCCTCTGGGAAAATATGATTGGGCTCTATTTCTACATACCCATCCTTTTTTTTAAAAGAAAAAGGCGAAGCAAGCTTTAAGCCTTGATCTGGTTTTTCTGCAATAATTAATTTCATAAAACATCTCCTAATATATATAAACGTACAGTACTGTATAATTTTTAGACATTCTATATTGTAATACTAAAAGTCCTTTTGATAAAATATTTATTTTTCCACTAAGGCATAAAAGCTGTTTAAACATAGGAATGGGTTGGGTAGGTTAATTCTACATGTTTTAAGCTCTTGAAGGGAATAGTACAAGTATCAAAAATAAGGAGATAAAATTTTATGGGTTACAATTTGTTTAAGTCAAAAAATACGGACCACTTTTCACTAATGGATATTCTCATGATATTCATTTCAAACAAGGCTCGTTATGTGTTTATTTTTGTTTTAATTTTTATGTGGTTTCGAAGCGATTCGAATAAAAAAGTGGTGGTACATGCTATAAAATCTTCGGCAGTTGCTTTGTTGATTAACACTTTTATTAGATTGTTTTATTTCAAACCTCGTCCGTTTATGAAACGGCGTGTCGGTATCCTTATCCCCTCGAAGATGGATTCCTCCTTTCCTAGTAAACACACGTTACTCGTGTTTGCTGTATCGACTTCTATTATACTACGTGAACGTATGCTTGGGTCAATCATGTGGGGATTGTCTATGTTGACAGGGCTGTCACGTATTTGGGTGGGACATCATTATCCTTCTGATATTATTGGAAGTGCCTTTATTGGCAGCTTCACAAGCGTCGTAATGAACAAATGTTCACGATTATTTAATAATTTTGTAAGATGCTTATATAAAGATGGTTAGTATTACCTCTGACATATGGATTTTAAAGATAGGGACTAACTCATTGTTTGAGTTAGTCCCTATCTTCATTTTTGATCATTTTTATTGTTTATAACTTGAGGTGTTAGTTCTTTCGCAAATTCACTAGCAAAATTCATTTGACTTTGTATTGGTCTTTTCGTGTTATTTCGAAGATTGTTATAAACTTCTTGGATTTTGTGCATCCATCTTGTATTTCGGCTGCCGATTACTCCAAGTGTTGTTAAACCAAGCAATGACCATGCTATCATGCTCCAGTTATTATTTCTTCTATTTAAAAGCATATTAAAGAAGCGTCGACTTCTTCTTCCACCCATTAAGGAAAACAGAGTGTTTATAGTGTTCATATTCATTACCCCCTATTTCGTATTTTTTGAATACAATCATATTTTGTGTTAAATCTACAGAAAATAGTGTTGGTAATTATTTATACTTTTTTCTAAATTAAAGATAGAATCCAGTCTTTTATATCTAAAATACGTAAATTTTTCGGCTTTGTATCTGTTCCGGTTACAATCATCGAAACAAGTGAATCTTGTTCATGCAATCCTCCGTGGCTGGCACCCCCTACATGTGTAGGAGATCCTTCGCCTATAAACTCATGTCCTGGTTTGGCATTAACAACAAGATAGTCTCCTTCATGCGAAAAAAAGGTTGTATAAAGCCTTGCCAATGCGTCTGGATATGTTCCATAACTAATGTTTTTTTCATTTATGGAAAGATCTAAAAGTTTTCGTTCTCCTTCTACATGCCAAGATTGACCATAATGATCAATAAAATCTCCTTCAGTATGAAAAGTGAGCTGTCCATCTTGAATACCGGAAGCTACGATTATCGAATTTCCTTTTTTCCAAGCGATAACATCAATCCTTTCATCTTTTTGCAAAACTTTTGCAAGTTCTTCTAAAGGGACAGCCTTAGCATCCAGAGAATAAATAAAGGCCATCCTTTCATTTACACCAAACACCACCTGATCGGAAGAAGTGATACGCTTTTTTAATTTTGGTATTTGATAAGCACTCAACAATTTTCTTAGGTCAATTAATGCTGCCTTACGATCATCATCAATCCACGCTTGACCATTATCCCCTAAAATAATCCAGATATTATTTGTTAAGGCCTCTTCCCACGTACGATAAGTGTTGAGGATCTTTTGCAATTGCTTGTCTACTTTTTCAATTCCTTTACTATCCATTCTCCCATGTTTATGTATACGTTGATCTAAATTAGGAAAGTAAGCAATGGTAAGTGCCGGAAGCATTTCCATCTCAATAAGATACTTCAATTCGGTTGCTGTAAATTTGTCATTAAATCCATACTTCTGCCAAAAATAGGAGTACCTTTTTGATGGATTCAACTTTTCCATAGACCCGTATGAAAAAACATCTGGCGCGTACGCATCTATTTTCCTTCTCATTCCGGTTACCAATGACATAAGGAGAGGAAAGGTTATTTGTATAGATTGATTGCCTCTGTACATTAACGCATTAATGGAAGCTGTTGGAATATTTTGTTCCCTAAGGATTTCATGAATCGTCTTATAATTTTTACTTAAATGGTTATGATTCAAATGATAAAAAATATCTTCCATGGACTGTTTTAATCCTAATTTTATTAGTTCTTTCACATGTCCCCCATAATTAATAATTCGATTTTCCTTTTTGTTAAACCAAACTAAGCCTGGGACTTTATGTTGATCACTATAAACACCTGTTAATAATGTACTATCAACATTTACGGACATCGTTGGAAATGGACTTACGACATTTGGAATGTTATAACCATTTTCGATAAAAAATTGTAATGCAGGAGCTTTTCCATTTTTTATCGCTTCCTGCATTGTTGGATTCATTAATGTATCAACAATAAGCATGATAATATGCTGCTTTTCTTTTCGATCAACGTTCATTTAAAACTCTTCCTTTCACAAAAACAATTCTTTTTTCTATCCAAAGAAAAGCTTTTGCAGACATATAAAATAATGACATGAAAAAACAAGGACAAACAATACACTAACCTTATATTTCCCATAACAGTAGATATTATTACCAATTAAAATCATTGTGAACTAGAGCAAGAAGTTGATCTAGTTATTCGGGATGAAAGTTCCAATAACTGGCGATAATAGCATATATAGAATAAAATAAAGGATGATATCGTGATTTATATATATAATGATTATGGTGGAACACATACTACAGCCTTAGCAGCAGCTTATCATTTAAAAAAATTGCCTGCAGATCGAAGGCTAACGAAGGAAGAAATATTAAATGTTAACAACTTTAATAAATTAACGACTTCTGATATGGGAAAGATTATTTTTCATGGGATAGATGAGGATGGAAATTCTGTTTATACAATTGGTCGAAAAAACTCCAAACTAGTTGTTCCAGCTTTAAAGAACCTAAGTTTATTATGGCAAGATAAATATAATAGTGATGAAAAAGTAGTTTTTTCCAATACCTCTCCAACTGTTCCATTTGCTATGACAATAGGAGGATTATTTTCTAGAGGGTTAAAAATCGATTTCATCGGGGTTCCGCTATTAGTTATAGGAGCCAAACAATGCTGTGATAATATTCATCAACTCGTTGAACACACGAAACAAGTTGGAAAATCGAGTCATGACAAAGTAATTGTATTAGAAAATACACAATTTAAGTAACATTTATATAGACAGAGAAAATAAAAAAGAGTGAAATATAAACAGATGCTCCATTCTGCCAACAATAATGCAGATTTAAGCATAGCTGTTTATACCACTCTTTCTTATTAAGAATACGCAACTTTTAACGATTTTTTTATTTCCAAATATAGTTCAATTTCTTTAATTACATAATATATTTGCGCCTGCTCTTCAAAAACATCCCAATTGTGAGGAAGCGATTCTCTTTTTATTATTTCTTCTATTTTTTGAAGTTTGCTTAAAAAAAGCTGAGCCGTATTTCCTGGATGGATACAAAGACTTAATTCTTCTAAAAAATCGGCAACTACTTGCCTTTGTTCTGATAATATTTGAACAGACGTTACTCGATTAAATAACCGTTCCATTATATCTAACTGTTTTTCACGAATGGTAAAATATTTATAATAATAATTTTCCTTTCGTGTAAAATGATTTTGCACATCCCTAAATGCTAAACTTTTGGCGATTTGCACTTCTTTTGCCGTACTTTTTAATTTGCTTTGATAATTACTATCACATTCATTAGTTCGTAAAAAATCTACCATTTCCATCAACAACTCCCGGAAATGTTTTTCGATCTTCATTTGATATTCTTTCATTTGTTTATCTAAGCTAGGCATATAACTGTTTACAAGCAATGCAGCTCCTATACCTATTACAATTAATCCAAGTTCATTAAGAATAATATCCCAATTCATATTATTTCTTGAATATATATGGAGAATGATTACTGTACTTGTTACTACCCCTTCGTTTACTTTTAATAATACGGTGGTAGGAATAAACAAAAGCAACAATAAACCAATAACATATGGTTTATAGGCAATCCCTTCGAAAAAAATAAATGAAAAAGGAATAGACAACATACAAGCAACAAATCGAGCAAAAGCACTATTAAGCGATTTTTTCTTTGAATTCTGAACACATAATATCGTAATAATAGCAGATGATACAAAAAAATCCAATTTGCATAATTGAGCCAAACTAATGCCAACACTTACTGCTACTGCAGTTTTAGCAGTACGATAACCGATTTTATACTTTTTTAACCTTTTTAATGCTATATCCATAATCAATCACAACCTGTTACTAACAAGTCATCCTGTAAAGAAGCAAGCTTTGTCTGTATTGAAATTTTGTCACCAGGTTTAACTAAAAGCGAAACAACAGATCCACTAAATGGTACAGCGATATCTTTAATTTCGCCACCATTTGTCTTAACTGTTAATATTGTTTCCCACTCATAAAAATAAGCATTTTCTTGAATCAATATTTGATCTACCATTCCTTCAAAAGGGCTTAAAATTATCTGGTCTTCACTTGAAATTTCATAATATGGACTTTGACTGCTTTTTACAATCGTTTCAATCATTTTTTTAAAACTTCCTTTTTTATTTAGTTTTGGAGGATGTTCAAAAAGTCACTCATTTTGAACATACACATTTAGTTTTTACAAATTAAATAATAAATATCATGTTAATAAAAACACATTTCTATACACATTTCAATGCTTTCTTGCAATCTTTTTTATTTTTTTACCATACCAAATTAAGGGAATGAAATCCGACATAATATAACGTAGAAAGACGGATTTCCTTACATCTTCACGCTATATTTTTTCCATTTAAAAACTAGTCACTAAGGATAGGGTTTGATCTCATTTTTCTTTTAAACTAATTGAACTGACAGCCAACTATTTTATCATTTCCTCGTAAACGATAAAAAAACTGGTAAAAACCAGTTTAAAAGTTATATCTTATCACGTTGTTTTCTAACTGCATATACCAATTTTCCTTTTCAATAATAGTTGAGACCGTTAATATAGAGGAAGGAATTTTTTCAACGTAAAAGACAATTAACCCCATCTCTTTATTTAAAATAACACAAGAGTTTCCATGTGAAAATGTTGCTAAGTCTTTTCCCATTAAGAGAATGCTTTTTACTATTACATGTTTTCTTTCCTCTTCCAAAACGATATTTGGTAAAAATCTTAAGATCCAATTCTCCTTTTCCATAGAAAACCGATACATTTATCCACCCTCTTATTCCCTTTTAAATGCTTCCATTACGATTCCTGCATAATTACTACATTATTATGAAGAAACTGCATTTTTCATGATAAAAAAATAGTGGAAAAATCCAACTCACACTCCATTTAATGAGGAGGGTATGCACCCTTTTAAAATGAAGGCTCTGTTAAATTTCAGTGTTGATTAGAATGGTCAGGAAATTCACTCGCTTTCCGCGGACGACAGGCAAGCCTCCTCGTCGCTTTGCTCCTGTGTGGTCTCGCCTGTCTCGCTAATCCCGCAGGAGTCGTACTGACGCCTCTCCTAACCAACATGATTGTCGTTTTCAAACTTTATATACCATTTTTATCCAACTAAATATAAACTTTACCTATTATTTATATAATAAAACACTTCTTCAGTGGCCTCCGTACCTCACTGCGGGGTCTTTCCAGCCCGTTTTTCCGCAGAAGTCTCGCAAATTTCCTTCCAATATCAACAATATCGTTTAACAGAGCCAAAATGAAAAGAGAAATATTACCCTGCCAATAAATCCTTCATCATTTTTTATGATAATGTATGCGTTTCCTTTAGAAAATTTTTCAAGTATAAATATGTAAAAAATTGATGAAACTTTTCTGAAAAACGACCTTGAAACCTTGACTGTAAAGGGTTATTCGTGTATATTATAGACATCATTTAACAAAATTCTGAAAAATCTTTTTCTATTAGTGTGTATTCTAAAAAGAGGACAAAGAGAGCGGAGAAAATCGAAATGCGGGTGTCTCGAAACCCAGTGCGCAATAGTACTTTATAAGGACTCGATTGACGTTGCAACGAAGAGATTCGCAAGCTATTGTTTCTAGACTTTTTTGAATAACCTCTATTATTATTTTGTTCTATGAGAATATTTATTTTATAGGCACAAAGAGAGTGTCTTGAAAGGCTTAGGAGGAATTTTATTATGCAAAACGGTAAAGTAAAATGGTTTAATAACGAAAAAGGTTTTGGATTTATCGAAGTTGAAGGTGGAGACGATGTATTCGTACACTTCACTGCTATTCAAGGTGAAGGATTCAAATCATTAGAAGAGGGACAAGAAGTTTCTTTTGAAATCGTTGAAGGTAACCGTGGACCTCAAGCTGCTAACGTTGTAAAACTATAATCGAAAATATTATTTTATAAATAATATTATGCTAGAGCTGACTATTCAGGTCAGCTCTATTTATTTCCTTCTTCATCCCCTAATATTTTTTCTCCATATTTTTTTATTCTTTCCCCAACCGTACATTGTGAAATACAGAAACGATGTGCATATCTTTTACCTTTATCGATTTTATTATGTTGATACAAAAAACAGTCTTTACAATAATCATTCATTAATTCTTCCACTTCATGAATCCATTTTTTTCTTCCCAATTTTCCATCCCCGCTTTTTTGTTATTCCCTTTGATAATAGGTGATTATTTCTATGATGTAGTCGGATCCAAATTACATCTATCGTGAAATAATTTGCATTTTACTGTATATTTTTTTGCCTTGCAGTGCCTGTGTTGCTAATTTATCTGCTTCTTTATTATCATTCCTGCCAATAGGTGTGTAAATACTATACAATTTTAGCATAGTTATTTTTTCTTCTATCCTATCCAGCCAATTGCTTAAGTCTTTTTCATAACATGGCCATTCTCCAGCTAATTGTTTTAAAACAACTTGAGAATCGCCTCTAAATTCACATGTAACCCCATGTGCATTTAATTCTTCCAGTAAATTAAGTGAATGATAAAGCGCAGCATATTCTGCTTCATTATTTGATTTCATCTCATGAAATAATTCATTTGCTCGAATTCTGTATTTCTTTTTTCCTTGATAAAAAAATAATACAACGCCAATGCCTGCGATTTCTTCTTCTTTATCATAACCACCATCAAAATATATGACAAAATCATGTGGCTCATCTTCTATTATTTCAGACAATTTTTTTAACTCTTTTAAATTCCACTCCGTACCTTTTTCATCATAATAAAACAACTCTTTTCCTTTTTTGCTTTTTTCAATATCTTCCCCTACTGTAATTGCTATATTAACTGGCATCCAATCAGAAGTAAAATAAGCTTCCTCTTTTTTATTTAACACATATTTCCATTCTAATTTATACTTCATATTCATTCCACCTTTTTATTCTCTTTTATGTCTACGTTTTATTTACACTTATTCATTTCACGTTATAATAAGTGATGTCTGTCTTCTTTTATTTTAGGCTATGTGTTAAAAAGCTCGTTGTTGATTTGGGCACTATGTTGATTGGAGTGAAAGGCGTGAGACTCCTGCGGGAAAAGCGAGTCAGAGGGAGACCCCACAGGCGCATAAGCACCGAGGAGGCTCCCGGATCGCCCGCGGAAAGCGAACGCTATCACTGCAATCAACAGGCAAGTTTAACAGAGCTAATTTTTAAAATGGTACTCATATGGATTATTATATGTAGAACGGAGCCTTTGCAATAATCGATTCCATCCGTCTCCATGTCTGTACGTAATATTACAAAGAAGTCTATTTTCCAAAAATGGAGGTTAATATGATAGAAGTATACATTGATGGTGCCAGTGCAGGAAACCCAGGTCCGAGTGGCGCCGGCATTTTTATAAAAGGTCATGGTAGTGCTGAAAAATACTCTATTCCGCTTGGAAATATGAGTAACCATGAAGCAGAATACCATGCTTTTATTAAAGCTTTAGAATTATGCATTGAAAAAAAGTATCAAACTGTAAGTTTTCGAACAGATTCTCAATTAGTCAATCAAGCAGTAGAAAAGGAATTTGTAAAAAACAAACAGTTTGCTCCATTATTAGAACATGCTTTATTATTAACAAAAAAATTGGATTTATTTTTTTTAAAATGGATTCCCAGCAGTCAAAACAAAACAGCTGATGAGCTTGCACGTATGGCAATTAGACTAAATTCCTAAAACACCTGCTGTTTGTAAATTAAATTTACTTCAAAAAAAAATTCCTGCTATTTTGAACAAAATGCAAGTTCTTTATAGCGGGAATAACTTGTTGTGTTTAATAAAATGGATTGCTTGCTTTTTTGTCATAACATTATTATTTACAAACATCTCCAGTAATGATACATAGAAACTTCCATCAAATCGTTTCTGAATTTTTAACGTGCATTCTATTGCAGCCATACTTATTTCATCTGTTGCATTCGTTAAAGCTTTTCCGAAATAGATAAAACCAACATAGTCTTCCCCAATCGAAAAGCCTTTGCTTTGTAGAAATAGCAAATACTCTTCTAATGTTTTCAATAAACGCCAAATCCCCTCTTATTTCATCCTATTATAAGATTACTTTATTTTCCGACTATTTTCTATCCTTTTCTATTGAAAAGAGGACGGAGCTGCGTCATTTTATATGGAAAAAACTAACAGTGGTGCTTCGTATGTTGTTGTTTATCCTTATGAGTAAAGAGCAGCTCCGCTTACCTCAACTTTATTAAGTTAGAATCTACCCTTGGTAGTGAAGGCAAAGGATTAGACTTTATGTGAGTTTTCTGAACATAAATATCCCAAATATCCAATGAAGAAACCAAGAAGAGCACCACCTAACACTTCCTGTGGCTGATGTCCGAGCATTTCTTTTAATTTTTTTGGCTGTTTCTCTACAAAAGGTACTTTTTCATCCTTTTTTATTCTTTCAACTAACTCTCCTAAATCATTTACTTTCAGTGTTAATTCACCTGTTTGTCTTCTTATTCCTTGTGCATCATACATCACAATTAATCCGTATACAAGAGAAAGGGCAAAATCAATCGATGAAACACCTTTTTGCAAGGCAATATACGTTGTCAGCGACGAAACACCTGCTGAATGGGAACTCGGCATTTCACCTGTTTGAAAAAACAATCCTGGTTTCCACTTTCCAGTTTTAAAAAAATAAAGTGGGATTTTTAAACCTTGAGCTGCAGCAATACTCGTTAACGCAACATAAACACCTTTATTCATTTTCTCACCTCAAAGATTATTTTTCATAATCAACGGGTAAATTATGCGATAATGCGAATACTACTTATATAATTTTATTTCCATATCAGTGTTTATAAATGATAAAGGCGGTGTGAGCGGAGCCAAGCTTTTCTATATACAAAGTAGGCTATTTTTATCCAGCTTATTGAGAGAAGGCGTAGCCCCAGCCCCTTTTCCCCAAAAAAAGAAAGGATGTTAAGAATGAGTATAAAAAATCACACAAATAAAGGAACTGCTGCACGCAGTGTAAATCCGCAAGGCTTCGGTCAAGATGAAAGAACGGCAAAACCAAAAAGCAAATTAGAAAACGCAGCGAAAAAAAAGAATACGAAATAAGTTCGATTCTTCCCTATCCACTCCTTGCAGCCTAAAAATAATTTGTCCTTGTTGCAAGGAGTAAACTACAGAAAAATTATTGAATAGTAATTTCTTGATTTTTTTTGACATATCGATGAAAATGTTTAAATTCAAGTTCATTAAATTTTTTGATCGCAACGTCTGGATTGATTTCAAAGATACTCTCCTCTAATAAACAATCAACTGGAACATCACATTTTATCTCTGCTAGAAGCCTGCTTAAATGCAGCATATCTATATCTGCTTCAATTTTTAACTGTTGGCTTTTTGTGAGTTTAGCAATATTTGCAACGATCCCATCCACATTTGTATGTTCTTGCAGTAGTCTTAATGCCGTTTTTTCACCGATTCCTTTCACACCAGGATAATTATCACTTGGATCACCCATTAATGCCTTTAGATCAATCATTTGTACTGGTTGAATACCTTTTTCTGCAAAAAAAGTTTCCGGTGTATGCACTAGATAATTACCATAACCTTTTTTTAACAATGCAACCGAAATATGTTCGTCTAACAGCTGTAAAATATCTTGATCGCCTGTTAAAATAGTAACTTGCACCTTTCCTCTCATCTTTTTAGCAATTGTTCCAATACAATCATCTGCTTCAAATCCCACAACACCAATATTAGGTACATGAAAGCTTTCCACCACTTCTTTGACTAATTCAAATTGTGGAAGAAGTTCCACTGGTGCTTCAGATCGGTTGGCTTTGTAGGAAGGATACATTTCTGTTCGGAATGTCGTGCTTCCCATATCCCAACAAACTGCTACATGTGTTGGATTAAATTGTTCTATCGCTGTAAAGAAATGCTTTATAAATCCATAAATAGCATTTGTTGGTACCCCTTTACTATTAATCATAAATTGTCCCGTAACAGCTGTCGCAAAATAAGCACGAAATAATAATGCCATTCCATCTACGAGCAGAAGGGAATTGTCATTTCTTTGATTCAAATTATTCATCTCCTTTTTACCCAATTTTTAATGGGCAATAATTCCCCAGTAATGGAAGTTTCACTTTATCTAAAAGTACATTATAACAGATTTATGACCTTTTCAAATTGGTACGTTTTTTCAATTTTACACAAATAGCTCCTTTACCTTCTAATAAAATAGTTTTATTCACAAGCTTTTCTTTATTATTCTCTTCCTTTTACATTATTCCTGTTCTTAAATGATGATTTTTCCCAATAAAAAAAATCCAATTTTATCATCGGATTTTATCAAAACAATTATATGTTATATGTAAGTTGCGATTATTTTTGATGTGCTGCTTTGCTAACATTATTTAGAACATGTTTCATAACAAATAAATAACCAACTACCGTTAAACCGATGGAAATAGCTACCATTCGTAACACCTTCTTTCTGTCAATGAGAATAATATTCAACTTCAATTACATTTTATCATTAACGATAATCATTTTCAATACACCTTATAAATATTTCGAATTTTTTTTCTTTTTTACACTGAATGTTCATAGAAAATTCATAAAAAAAAGGATTATCCTAATAAGGACATCCTTAAACGTTTTGAAGGAGTTGCTGTGCAATAATAATTATAAAGTTTTTTCGCTAATCATTCATCGTTAATAATTTCCAATGTTGTTCTACAAATTTTTTATTTTACTACATCTGTAAAAATAATTCCAAGTAGGTATTTATCACTAAAAGAAATCAAGGCTAAATGAACTAATTTATTTTGATAATTTTTAATTTTACATATCCTAATATGTCGAAAACTGTGATAAAATGATGATACTTGATGAATTTGGAGGAATGATTGGTGACAGTAACAAAAAGTGCAACAGAAATATTAAACGGGACTATTGAATCTGTTAAAGAAGTCCTCCCTTTTGACATTTCCATCGATAAACCTACACTAATTTCTGCACCTTTTACGCAACAATCAATTGGGGTATTAATAGGATTAACCGGAGATTTTCGTGGGAGGATTATTATAGACGGCAATGAAGTAGTTTTTGGTAAAATTGGTGAATCAATGTTTGGAATGGCTCTTGAAGGTGTTATGCTAGAATCTTTTTCTGGTGAGCTTGGAAATATGATTGCCGGAAATTTAACTACTTTTGTTTCAAAAAATGGAATAGAAATGGATATTACACCACCAACCGTTCTAATTGGAGAAACAAAAATGTATGGTTTTAACAAAGCACTCCGTTTACCTATTTCCCTTCCATCTATTGGTGAATTAACGATTATCTTAATGTTGGAAAATTAAAAACATCAAAAATAATAAAAGGGGGGTTATCTAAAGACATCCTCCCTCCTTTTATAGATTAATCTTTTTGTTTTTTACTTTCCTGACTTTGCACTTCAATGTTAATTTTATTTTCTACCTTTTTTCCACAAACCGTACAGGTTGTAGGCTCTTTGTAAATAATTCGGCAATGTTCACAATAATAGTTCTCCATATTTTCACATCCACTTTTTAATCCATTTATATTAAGATATTTAGCATCTAAAAAATTTGTGCTATCATTTTATTAAAAAAAGTGAACATTTATTACTTCCTTACATTTGTCGATATCATTGCTTATATTACCTTTCTATTCCTTCATCCAACCTGACCAACTAAAAAGCTGTGACTATAAATTTTAGTAAATATTAAAAAGCCTCGTAAAAAATTTATTTTACGAGGCTGAAATTGCATTCCAAAAAGAATATCTACTAATTTATAGCTTATATACATCTCTGTATTTGTCAGATAAATAGTTAATTAAATAAGTTGGATTTAACCCTTCACCCGTTACGTCATTTAATATTTCAAGTGGTTTTTTTGTTTTACCATACTGATGAATTTTTTCATTTAGCCACTCTTTTATTAATTGCAACTCTCCTTTTTCTAATAATGCATCAAAATCAGGAATATCTTTTAATAAGGTTTGTTTAATTTGAGCTGCATACATATATCCTAATGCATAGGAAGGAAAATAACCAAAGCTTCCGCCGGCCCAATGAACATCCTGCAATACTCCTTCTCCATCATTTCCAGGAGACATACCTAAATACGATTGATACTTTTCATTCCATAATGCTGGTAAATCTTTCACCTCAATTTCATCATTAAATAATCCTTTTTCTAATTCATATCGAATAATGATATGTAATGGATACGTAAGTTCATCTGCTTCAATGCGAATAAGAGAAGGTTTTGATTCATTTATAGCACGATAAAAATCCTTGCCTGAGATTTGATCGAACTGACCGTTACTATATGATTTTAACTTTGTAAAATTTTGTTTCCAGAAAGAATAATTCCTTCCTACAAAATTTTCATAAAACAAAGACTGCGACTCATGGATACCCATGGATGTACCTGTACATAACGGGGTTCCCACCAGTTCTTTTGCAATATTTTGTTCATATAATGCGTGTCCTACTTCATGAATTGTTCCAAAAACCGCTACTCTAAAATCAGATTCTACATATTTTGTTGTGATACGAACATCTCCAGGATTAATCCCCGTAGCAAATGGATGTACTGTTTCATCTAATCTTCCTGCCTCAAAATCATAACCAATTTGCTTTAATATTTCTAAACTAAATGCACGCTGTTTCTCTTTTGGAAATTGCTCAAATAAAAAAGACGTTTCAGGCTGATCATCAGCTTCGGCAATCTGTTGGACTAACGGAACGATTTTACTTCTTAATTCTGCAAACACTTTATCCAAAATTTCTA
Source organism: Niallia yueguangensis (assembly GCF_052663115.1). Classification (NCBI taxonomy): domain Bacteria; kingdom Bacillati; phylum Bacillota; class Bacilli; order Caryophanales; family Bacillaceae; genus Niallia; species Niallia yueguangensis. Next base: position 151,680 of record NZ_JBQTCX010000004.1, on the reverse strand, counting down.
CTGTAATGCCTGGTTCATACATATCTAACAATGTATTATATTTGTTGCCTTCATATCCCCAATAACCAATAAATTTTTTCGTTATCGCCACTAGCTTTTCTAGATAAGGATGGAATAAAGAAAAATCCGCTTTCTCTTTCGCTTCTTCCCATACGCTTTCTGCTTTAGACTGAAGCATCACATATTCTTTATATTCTGTTGGAGGAATTTTTTTATTGCGATCGTAGTCTTTTTTTACTTCTTGAACGGTTTTAATGGTCACATCTGATAATTCAGTCTGTACTTTTTCATCCGTTAATTGTGATATGTATGTTTCTAGCTCTCCAGATGTAGACATATTAAATAGTTCAGATGATAAAACACCAATAACTTCTGTTCGCTGATCCACACCTTTTTTAGGAGCTCCAGTTCTTAAATCCCAATAAATTAATGCCAACGCTTCATTATAAGCACCCATTTTTTTCACATAGTCTAAAAATTCTTTTTCTAATTTTGTAATTGAATTGCTCAAAAAATCAAGCCTCCTTACGATTAATAAAACTATCTTACCATATTTTTCTATAGTAGTAATAACTTAAAGCTTAAGATGATTAGACAAAAAAACTGCATGTCCATGATGACGAATTGTCTATCATAAACATACAGTTTTTACGAATTCTCCCTACCTTTTTTAGAAAAATAGGCTTATAAAGAACCCGCTATACAGAATTCGGCTTTCTATTCGTTTATAGCATGGATATGCTTAACAGGCAATGCAGCTTCTACTGCATTCAAAACAGATTCCTTTTCCTTATTATCAACAAGAATATGAACGTTCCCTCTGTCTTCATGTGTTCGGATTAAACGCCCAATTCCTTGTCTTAACCGTAAAATCATATAAGGCATGTCCACTTCTAAAAACGGATCGATGCTGTTTTCCCTTTTTGATTTATAAACAGGATCATTTGGCGGAAATGGCAAGGAAAATAAAAAGACATTTTCTAATGATCTGCCTGGAACGTCTAAACCTTCCCATAAATTCACTGCACATAAAACGGATTCTTCTTCATTTTGAAATTTTGAAACAAGTCCGCTTATTTCGCCTTCGCCTTCGTAATAAACAGGAAAATGAAAATCTGCTGGCCTATTTTCTTTAAAGTTCTGTAAATCTTCTTTATTGTTAAATAAAACTAATGAGCGACCATTTGCTTTCTCAATTTGTTCATAACAATATTGTTGCTTTCGTACTGAATCTTCTTTAGAAAAAGATTCCACAAAAACATTCATACTTTCTTCGTATTCAAATGGTGAATCTACAGAAAACGATAAATAATTAGTTGCACCTAAACTATTTGCCATATATGCAAATGATTTATTTTCAGATAATGTTGCAGATGAGAAAATAATCGGCTTCTTCTGGCTAAATACATCATCTTTCATGATATCTTTTACAAGCCTTGGCATTATAACTAAAGTACGTTCCCCATTGTTTTCTTCAAACCATGTAATGCCATTCATTTCTTTCAAGAAAAGACTAAGCGAGTGAGAAATTTGTTCTAAATATTCTTCGACAACCTTCAATTCATACTCATTAATTACATACATTTCACTTTCAAACACAAGCTCTTCTTCTAAGTCGGAAATGAATTGTGCTAATTTTTTTCCTTCTGCCATTACTGTTGCTGTTTTTTGAATTTCTTGTTTATCCGAACCCTTCGTCTGAAAAGATGCTTTCGTCAGCTCTGCAAAAAACTGCTCATTTTGATAAATAGTATCTTCCATCATATTTAATGTTTTTTCTCTCACATCGTTTGCCATTAATTTCGTTAACAGCTTTTCAAGATTTTGTTCTGTTAAACGATAGGTTAACGCTTTTTGAGCAGCGTATTCTAATAAATGTCCTTCATCAAATACAATACAAGAACTTTCCGGCAGCAAAGGAAGTTGTCCTTCTCTTTTTCGCGATTCTTTTGTCCAAATATGCTCCATATAAAAATCATGCGAACAAATAATTAAATCTTTTGCATTACGGTAATAATCACGATGCAGCGTTTGCCCACAGCGATGCCTTTTTTCACATGTAAAACAGTCTTGAAGAGAATCCCAAGCCACCTCATTCCACTCTGCATCACGAAGTTCCGGGTAATCCTTTCGATCCCCATATCGTGTAAATGACTGAAGTGATCCCGAACCATGAACAAAATCAGGAAGGGAATCATAAATGCTATTAAACGTATCTTCCACTATAATTTGTTTATCTAATTTATTTAAACATAAGTATTGATTTCTAGATTTCGCTAACCGAACATCTACATTTAAATTTAATACTTTTTCCAGCTTGGCAATATCTCCTTCTTTTTTTACCAGCTGTTCAATAAGTGTTTCATCACTGCATGCAATAATAGCAGGTTTATTCATATAGCGCGCGTAGCAAATGGCATATAATAAATAAACAAATGTTTTCCCTGTCCCAACACCAGCTTCAGCAAAAATCGTATTTTTTTCTTTAAACGCATTTTCCAACTGGTATGCCATATACACTTGTTCATCTCTTAATTCAAATCCAGCTTCAGGGAGAATATCGTAAAAAACATCTCCAATCCATTCTCCTAATTTTTCATAAAAAGATTCTGTTTTAGCCACTTCAAACGGCAGGTTGTTTTGCATGGTACCCCTCCAAAAAGTAAAATATTCTCTCATTTAATGAAAATGAGAGAGTATTTTTGGTTTCTATCTAACTTTAAAATTTTTTGCTTTCTTATCTTTCAAGAAAAAGAAGGGTGTGCAAAAGAATTAAGCACCCTTCTCTAGTTTTTCCGTCTGATCAGCGCTTTTCTTAATAGCCACTGTCACGAGATAAAGTAAAAGACATTGCTTGTTGAACTGTTTGTTGTGCTTCTATTAATGCTTTTTGCCCTTTATTTACAGTGTTATCTGCTTGAATAATTTCCAAAGACTGATTTAATGCATGTATTATTTTATCATAATCTATAGTAGCATCCTTCATTCTATCCCTCCAGGTTGATATCTATAGATAAAATATATACAAAAAATCAAATAATATACTATCATGCTTTCGACTAGCCTGAAGATTTGCAGTTTTTTTGCTACACGTTGCACACTACTTATGCAATTTTTGCTAAATCGTTCGCTTTTGATAACTATTTTTTTCTTTTACCCCAATATTGATAATAATCTGTTTTAATAAAGCCGTTGAACAGTTTTCTTTTTTTGGTAGCTTTTTTGCCATAATGTGTTTCAAACTCTTCATCAGATGTCAGCATATAGATAGACCAGCTGTCTAATGGTTCAAATGCTTGTCCCATATCATGATACATTTTTTGAACGGATGGTTTATCTCCAAGTCTTTCCCCATATGGTGGATTGCCGATAATAACTCCATTTTCTTTCGTTGTAGTAAAATCTTTTACTTGCATTTGTTTAAAGGTAATCAAATCACCTAAACCTGCTTCAAAGGCGTTTTCCTCTGCAATTTTCACCATTTTATGGTCAATATCTGTCCCAATTATTTCAAGCGGCTGATCATAGTTTGCTTTATCTTCTGCCTCTGTACGAACTTCATCCCAAATTTTCGCTGACATCCAATCCCAGTCTTCTGAAATAAACGCTCTATTAAATCCTGGTGCAATATTTTGACCGATTAATGCCGCCTCAATCGGAATCGTACCGGATCCACAAAACGGATCAACTAACGGACGGTCAGGCGCCCAATGGGTTAATAATAGTAAAGAAGCTGCCAGTGTTTCTTTTATTGGTGCTTCACCTTGCCCGACACGATATCCCCTGCGATGTAATCCATGCCCAGAAGTATCAATGGTTAATGTTACAATATCCTTTAAGATCGATACTTCTAGTTTAAATAAGGCACCGTTTTCTTCTAACCATCCCGTTTTTTTGTAATAAGAGCTAATCCTATTTACAACCGCTTTTTTAACAATTGCTTGACAGTCAGAAACGCTAAAAAGCTTCGATTTTACTGATTTCCCTGAAACAGGAAACTGCGCATTAACCGGCAAATATTCTTCCCAGCGCAATGCTTTTGTTTTTTCGAATAGTTCATCAAAGGTAGTTGCTTTAAACTCTCCAACTTTAATTTTTATTCTGTCTGCAGTACGAAGCCACATATTGCTTCTTGCAATCGCAAGCTCATCACCTGAAAATAAAACCTTGCCATTGTCGACCGTACATTCATATCCTAAATTCCTTACTTCTTTTGCAACAATTGCTTCAATCCCCATTGCAGCTGTGGCAATTAAATCAAATTTTTTCATTTTTTCACCCTTATTTAAAAATTCATTTACGATAGTGTTTATTTTTTATTCCTAATCTATGTACTGTAAATAAAAAGGATGACCCTCAAAAATATGTCTGACATCCCTAACAATAGAAAACGTATACCTTTTTCTATTTGTATATGAAGTCAGACCCTTCTAGTGAGTCACCCTTATCCTTATTCCTTTATGTCATCAACATTAACGCTTTGTAAGCCATGTTCTGTTCCTTTGTACTCAGTCGACATTGTCTCGTATAAAGGCGGTAATCATCTATCTACAGAATCATCTTCTGTCCTTCTCTTAAGTTCAATTCCTCAGAGAAAGTTCCCCTACCATAATTTGGGTTTCTCGCTCGTGGGGTTTACCTCGTTCCACCCTTTTCATTTCTGAAAAGGCTCCGTCACTGTGGCACTTTCAAGGTATTCATACCATATCAAATGACTTAGGTATTTTCCCTGCCGTCAGCAAAGATCCACTTTGCTGCCCTAGCTTATTTTTTGGCTAGGCACGAACACTACAAGCATCTCAGCTTGTGCGAGCATGGACTTTCCTCTACAAAACCAATGTTTTGCAGCGATTACCCCAGCGTTTTTATTGACTACAGATGCTATTATATTATGTTCATCATGGAATAGCAATGGGAAATAAAAGAATTTTTCTTAGGCTATGTTTCATACCTCGAAATACATACGTTTTCGATCAGCCTTAGTTTGTGTAAATTCTACTTTTTTTGCATACTAGAGTTTTTCGTTTCATTCATATAACTTGCTGCCAAAAACATGCTTTTCTAAATTTGATAATCTCTTTAATATATCAAAATTCGTTGTTCCAGCAGCGCTTGGTGCTGGTTGCCGTCTAGAGGCTTCTTCTGCTTGTTTTTTTAAACGCAGATTTTCTTGTTGAAGCTCTTCAATCTCTTGATGCAATGTTTCATAATCTTTAATAATTAAATCTAAAAATTTATCAACATCTTCTGGTTTATAGCCTCTCATGCTTGTTTTAAATTCTTTTTCTAAAATATCTTTCGCCGTTAATTTCATTTTATCTGATAACATAATACGTTCACCTCAAGTATTACCATAATCTTATTTATTTTTTCAAAAAATGTTCACTTTGTCAATTTCTATTAGAACTGTTCATTAAATTGCATCTCTTCTACAATAGATTGTAAATCAGAAAAAGTAATCATGCGGATTTCATAATCCTTTTTTTCATTATATTGTTTAGCAAGATGATATAAATATTTTGAACTTCCTTCTTTTTCTTCATCATAAAATAATAATAATACATCACTTTTTTGAAGGAGAAAGATATTGTTTGCTTTTAATTGGCTTGGATTTTCATACGGTTTTTTTGAAACAGAATCAATATAATCCGCTTGCATTAATACCTCTTCATACCATTCTTTATTTGCTTCTTTCCAGCGTAGCTCCTGATCTAAAAATGGAGTAAATACTCCCACTTTTAAATTAGGATATTTTTCGGCTTGTAATTCATATGCCACTTCTGCTGCCCAAAGCTCTGTTCCAATCTGTCCACTAATTAATATCCATTCCAGTCCTTCTTCGACCATCATCTCGATATTTTTTCTAATCGCCTCTTTTATGTAAAAAACGGCTTCATCCTGCTTATTAAAAATGCCTATTTCATAAGGTTTATAACCCGAAATGACAGCAACTTTCATGCACTTGCATACTCCTTTATATAATAAAATGAAGGTAATCTATGTCAGAACAACCTCTATATTATACTGTATTTCCTGCTAATAGAGAAAATAACACTAAAAAGCAAAAATAATAATTACTCATCGCAACCGCATTTTTTACGGCATTCTATCCTTATATTATAAGCACTTCTTTACAAAAGAGAAACTAGTTTCATTATTTTTTTTACAATCGCTTTAGTTTAGTTATAGATACAAACAAAATTTTCCTAATAGTAAAACAAGGACCATAATCGGCCCTTGTTTGTTTTTTCCTTTATTTTCTTCTAAACGGGAAAGCTCCTGGCATTTGACCAGGTGCTCCCGGAATTTGACCTGGCGCTCCTGGGTATAGTTGACCTGCAGCAGTAAAAGGTATTCCCCCCGTAGGCGGTTGTTGAGGTGCTGGACCTGGCGCTGGGTATGGAGCAGGTGCAGGCCCCATATTAGCTTGTGTGTTCGTTACAACATTTTCAACAGATTGTGTTTGCGGGAAGTAATGTTGATGCTCATAATTCACATGATTTACAGTTGTTGTATGTGTTGGATGAATATGAGGTACAATATTGTTTGAAAATGTGTGATTTACACAACATTTTGTAGGGTGAACTACAGCAGGCAATACACAACTTGGTCTAGGTTTGCAATGCATAAAGAAAATCTCCTCTCATTAGTTTAATTATCTTACATTAACAACTTATGATGAAAGAGATAATCTTGTACTAATACAAACACCTAATTTACTTTAGTTTCTGTATGGAAAAGGGAAAGGAGCTTCTCCTTTTTTATATGGAAATTATACTAAGTCCAAAATATTACAATCTATAACATCGCATACAAGCTTTCTTTTAATGTTGTAAAAAGAATCGCAGTCAAACATACAACGACAAAAAATAATAACATAACCACTTTATACAAAAAAGCACACCTCATTGCAAATATTTTCACTACCTTACTATTTTAATAAGATAATAGAAAACAAACAACTAGGAATTTGCGGAAAATTTTTAAGACGAATCTTTTTTATTCGATATTTTTCTATTCAGCCGTTCGATTCGTTTTATAAACTGTCGCTGCTGATTGTCTTTTTGGTTTTCGTTTTGTTCTAACCATAGTTGATAAGCATTATTTGTCCATTCAAGTGCTTGAACAACGTTTTTTTCTTGATGCTCCGCTACTTTAGCTAATTCAATATAAGCATCTATTATGATTTTATCATTTGTTTTCTCTGTATTATTTTCAATTATATTTTTCCATAAAGAAACAGCTTCCGCTTGCTTTTTTTCTTTTTTTGCATGTTTGGCGAGGATTGATTGTGCCAAAAGTGTTTCCTCTTTATTCGTTTCTTTAATACGATTTAGACTTTCTTTAGCTGCATCGACCTCACCTAAGGCGGAATACCAGCGGCCAACCTCTAATGTTTCCTTTGGAGTTATGTGACGATCCTTTTGCAACAACTGGCAACTTAAATGAGTATATAGTGTTATTAACGATAAAATATCTAATTCATTATGCTTTAATATTGCCAGCATGCCTTCTGGATTTTTTCTTTCCACAAAATCAAAATAAATCATCGGTGCTAAAAAACCAGGGACATCATCTTGGCGTATTACATCTAACACTTCTTCTTCAACAATCGACAGCTTTATACGTTCCAACCGATGTTTCCACATTCTTCTTGCCCCATGATATAAGTCAAAATGGCCAAATTCAGGAAGCTTCGGAACATGTTCCTTTACAAACATATGCCTTGTTTTTACTTGCGGCCAATCGAAAGCTTTTCCGTTATACGTAACTAGTGTTGTATAATCGACATTTTCTAAAAAACTTTTAAATAAAGGTACTTCTCCACCCGGATATGAAAGTATATGCTGTTTTAACACAACATGTTCTTCCATAATTTGTGCATATCCTAAAATGAAAATAGTATTGCCTGCTCCTCCACCTAAACCTGTTGTTTCCGTATCAAAGAAAAATAGTTCGTTTGCTTTATGCCCGTTTGCAGATAAAGGATGAGTAAAATTGGATTGATTCCATTCCTTAACGGCGTCTATACATTGACGAAACGAATACTTGCCGTGTTTATATGCTAGTGGATATTTTACTTCTCGAATTAAACAATAGTCGTTATCCACCCAATATGGATGAACATTTTCCTTATTCCAGACCGTTAAATAAGGAATTTCCTTATATTCCTGTTTTTTTAATTGTTCAACTGGTTTTGCATCTGTTTTTAGATGTGGTTTTAATCGATTCAACTTATTTTTAATACTCATTTTATCCCCTATATTTCGGTGTTACTTGAACAAAGAAAGAATGTTCAGCACCTCTTTTTTATGATCATCATTTATACCTTCCAAACCAATACAAGATGGACAGCCATTTGGACAGGAACAATTTTTGATCATTTTTTTTGCTTCTTTTAACACCATTGGCATTTCTTCATATAATTTCTTACTTAAACCGATTCCGCCAGGATAACGATCATAAAAAAATATCGTCGCTTTTTCATTATGTGGTGCTTTCACTTGCGGAACTACCTGAATATCACTTGGATCAGCCATTACTAATAATGGGGCAATATGCTTTAAAGCATGGGCAGCACCAAGTAATCCTTGTTCGGTTCGATCATCATTAATTGGGAGATTATTGGGATCAAATGAAATCCACGCTGCATTTGTATGAAGCTCTTCTTCAGGTAAGCTTATTGGGCCTGAACCGATATTTTCATGTGTTTCAAACTTAATTTTTTTAAAAATCGTGCTCATTGCGGTAATGCTGACATCACCATACCCAACTTCCACTTCTTCCACTTTTTTCAGTTCATCCACTTCGAGTACTTTTAATGAAACAGCTAAATTTGCATCTGTATAATAATCGACACTAACCTCCCTGACAAACGCCTTTTTTTCTTCCCAATCTAGTTTCTCGACTTGATATTGAATGCCTTGGTGCAAATAGATTGCTTCTTCATGGAGCAATGTCATCGCAGAAAATCGGTCGCTTTCCCCGATTACTCTTGATTTGCTGACATCAGAAATATCGATAATCACGACATTTTCCTGTGAGGCGGACCGCAAACTGATATTATGCGCTGGAAAAGAATCATTCATCCAATACCACTTATCCCCATTTTGAAAGAGCACTCTTTCTTCTGTTAAATATTCGAGTATTTCTGTAATTTCGCACGTACCAAATGAGTCGCCTTTTTGAAAAGGCAGTTCGTATGCCGCACATTTCATATGATCAATTAAAATGATTAAGTTATCCGGATTAATCCTGGCAGTTTCTGGATTTCGATTAAAAAAGTATTCAGGATTTGCGATCATATATTGATCTAAGGGGCTCGAACTAGCCACCATGATTACTAAGGACTCATCATGTCTTCGTCCAGCCCTGCCTGCCTGCTGCCAAGAACTCGCTATCGTGCCTGGATACCCTGTCATGATGCAAGCTTGTAATTGTCCGATATCAACACCAAGTTCCAATGCATTGGTGCTTACTACTCCATAAATATCGCCTTGCCTTAATCCCTTTTCAATATCTCTTCTTTCTGTAGGCAAATATCCGCCTCTGTAGCCTCTGATTGCTTTTGGTCCCAATTGGTATTTCACCAATTCTTGCAAATAGGTCAATAAAATTTCGACTCTCACACGGCTTTTCGCAAAAATAATCGTTTGAATTTTATTTTTTAATAGCTCGCCCGCTAGTCTTCTTACTTCCAACGTAGCGCTTTTCCTTATATTAAGAGGAATGTTTACAATCGGCGGATTATAAAAAACAAAATGCTTTTTGCCGCTTGGAGCACCGTTGTTATTAATTAATGTCATTTTTTCTTCTGTTAAGTTTTCAGCAAGTTCCAGCGGGTTCGCAATGGTTGCGGAAGTACAAATAAAGATTGGATTGCTGCCGTAAAATGCACAAATTCTTTTCAGTCTGCGAAGAACATTTGCAACATGACTGCCAAATACACCGCGATAAATATGGAGCTCATCAATCACGACATATTTTAAGTTTTCAAACAAACTCACCCATTTTGTATGATGAGGCAAAATAGCCGAATGGAGCATGTCTGGGTTGGTAATGACAATATGCCCTGCCTTCCTTACTTTTTGCCTGATAGCAAAAGGGGTATCTCCATCATATGTATAACTGTTTATTTGTAATTCTGCACTTTCTATTAATTCATTCAATTCACTTTTTTGATCTTGAGCCAGCGCTTTTGTCGGAAAAAGATACAACGCTCGCGTTTGTTCATTTTCTGTTATCGATTGAATAACAGGCAAATTATAACAAAGTGTTTTTCCAGATGCAGTAGGTGTTACAGCAACCAAGCTGTTATTTTTTTTAACCTCCTCATATGCAGATTTTTGATGCGTATATAAACGAGTTATGCCTCTTTTTTGCAAAGCAAATTGGATTTTAGGTGATAAGCCTTCAGGTAGAGGAACAGTTTCAGCATCTTTTGCTTCGATTGTATGCCAGTAGGCAATCCTGTCTTTATATTCTTCCATATTATTTAAATCAGCAATAAATGCTTGGAGATTTTTTCGAACCTTCATGTATTTTCACCTCTTATATATTCCATTTTACCGAATAAACGTTCCTGTTTAAAGAGGTATTATCCTTTAATAGAATGAATTTTTTTGAATTGGCGACTATAGTGTTACTTTTAGGCACATCGACCATTTTTTCGCATAAAATAATCAAAAAAACGTTTCAAAAAGGAGTTGACAGCATTGTCTAAAAACTTCCCAATTGATCCAAACAAAAAGGATAAAACAGAACCATTTGGGGGGATTATTCAATCAATGAATACCTTCTTTCAAGAAAAACCAGTAAAAAATTTTCTGCAAAGCATGGATGATTTTTTCAACAACCCCTTTCCAAATATGGCATTCCCGCTTTCGATAAAAGAAACAGAAACTGCAAATATTATTACTGCTGAATTGCCGGGGGTTAATAAAGAACAAATTACTATTGATGTGTATGACCGCCACATCACGATAAGTGTAAACTACCATGATCAAATAACCGAAGAAAACAAACAACAAAATTTATTCCGATCCACCCAAACTTATAAAAGGAACAGCAGAACCGTTACATTACCTTATCTTATTAACGAACATAAAGTAAAAGCCTCGTACCAAAATGGATTGCTTTCTATCAGCATCCCGAAACAAAAAGGGAAAAAAATAAGTATTGATGAAAAGTAATAAAAAAAGATGTTCGTTTAAAAAAGAATATGATGCATATACTACTAGTGATATTCTAATGACTGTTCTACTGACAAACAGTTATTAGAGTATCACTAGCTTCTTTACAAACCCTACTTCCGAGGTGATTAGATGAGCTACAAAGAACAGTTAGATTCTCATTCTTCCCTTTTTCATCATAATTGGACAAGACCAAAACGGGCAAGTTCCCAAGTAAACGGGCATACCGAAATGTCTAAACCCAATTTTATTTTAAGAAGGAATGCAAGAGCATACCGATATATGTAAAACAAATTTTGTTTTATTAGGAATGCAGGAGCACACCGATGGTTAGGACAAGAAACTAGAAAAAGAGGGCATCCTCCTTAAACAAAACACTTCACATATGTGTGAAGCTATGCTTGGAGGATGCCCTCTTATCCTTTTACTAATGGTATTATACTTTAAATATTCCTCCTACCCCTTTTACAAGTCCAGTAACTTGGTTCATCGCACTCATCATCATTCCAGCAGTATCCATCATTTTATTAAAATCAAAAGAACCGTCCTGTGATTTAAATGAATTCATGATGTTTTGCATTCCACTTTGTTTTTTGGGAATAAATGATTGCTTTGGATATGGATTCATATAGCTTTGTTGGTAATTATTTTTTGGAGCATTTGATACATACGATTCATTTTGATATTGCAATGGATTCTGAAATACATCATGAGACGATTTAGGATAGTTATTTTGCGGATGAAAATATGGTTGTTCATAATTTCCATATGTTCCAGGCAACGTCATCTGCTGGCCGTAATATGGATGCATATTTTCCATAGATCCATTCCACATTGGAACATTCATATAAGGGGTATATTGTCTGCTGTTCAAGTATGGATAAGCTGCCGAACCATTATTTATATGTGATGGAGTCCTATTTAAATATGGCAAATAATTTGGTCGTCGTGCTATGTTCATTTAAACATATCCTCCTCCAAAAGTAATTCCTTCTCTATCCTATGAATAAAATGCCTAGCTGGTGCAAATAACAACACTGGGTTTAGCCAAGAAAAAAACCGCAAAAAAAAACTGCCAACAAAGGCTCTTCTAGGTAGCCTAAAGGTTTGCAGATTGGCTTTCTTTATTTTTTGAACATTTTATAGACAGCTAAGATGAATCCCGATGTCAACTAATAATAAAGCACATCTATTGTTCACCAGTTTTGCCACCTTTATTTAGTTCATTTAATAACGCTTGAAGTATATATTGTACAGATTTTGCTGCATCAAGAAATCTTTTTTTACTCGTTTCCGGATAAAATGCCTGAATGGAGATTATTTCAATATGATCGGATGCTGAAAGTATTTGGGCACCATTAAGATATACTGGCCTTTTGTCATTTACCCATTTTAATGCAAGTTCTTTCCATTCATCGTTCAGCTGCTTCACTTTATTTGCATAAGGGTGCACTACTTCATAAAAATCTTTTGCTTCTCCTGTTGTTTTCACTTGATGAAATGTTCTTATTAAATCTTCAGCTGCTTCCGCCAGCCTTACTGTATCTTCTTTTAACTGATGATCGTTATCCATTTATTGTTCACTGCTTCCTATAAATGCTTTGTTGTATCTATGTTAGTTATTTTAGAGAAATCATGAACCTAGTTCAAGTTTAAAAATTGCTTTTCTTTTTATTTTTTGGAATTTCTCTATCTTTCTAGCTTCCTCCATCCATTTTTGCTCAAATTCAGAAAAAGCTGACTCCAATGTATTTAGATGAATAAGATGTTCTTCTACTTCCATTTTTTTCTTTTCCTGTATTTCCATTATCATAATGTCTAACTCTTCCAATTCATCATTCATCGTTTTAAGTATTTTTAAAAGCTCTTCTTTATTATATACTTCCTTCATTTCAATCCCCTCCCATCTTTGATACTAAATATGTTCGAGGTGATTCGGTTTGCACCTGCACCATTGACAAAACTAGAAGTGATTCGTCAAAGAAAGAACGGATTCCCCAAAACAATAGCGGAATTCGACACGAATAGCTTATATATTATTGAAACAATCTTGTTTCTAATGGAATATATACGACCATAATGATTACGACCATGTATGGGAAAAATAAACCAAACGTTCCTACTTATTTCCTTCACTCGAATGGTAAAATTTGAAAAAAATAAAAAAATGAAACATAAGTGCCCATAAATTCGTCGAATGATGTAAAGGACTCTTGAACTTTGACTCGCAATAAAATACAATGAACATTCTTTTTTTACGGTATAATAGTGACAAAAAGTTTCCGTTCTTGATATTTATTGGGGATTGCTTGGATCTTTTTGGCTAATTTTCGTTAGCTTTTGAACCAAAATAATGAAAAATACCTGCCATATAAGTCACTTTTTCTAAGAAGCTCTATATGATAATATTGTTTGTTGTTAGAAAACACTTATATTGTTTTGCTGGCAGCAAAAAGAGGTGATAAAATGAAACTTCATTACCCAAATGGGAAAAAATATACTCCCATTGCTGAACAAACGAAAAACACATCGAAAAAAAAACATAACTACGGTAATAGAGGGATGACATTAGAAGAGGACATTAATGTCACCAATCAATTTTATTTAGAAATTGGGAAAGCGGTCATTCATAAAAAACCAACTCCCGTTCAAATCGTTCAAGTGAATTATCCGAAAAGAAGTGCAGCAGTTATTAAAGAAGCCTATTTTAAACAAGCTTCAACTACTGATTATAATGGTGTCTACCGTGGAAAATATATTGATTTTGAAGCAAAGGAAACGAAATCCTCCACTTCATTCCCATTAAATAACTTTCACGATCACCAAATTAATCATATAATGTTAGTCGAAAAACAAATGGGTATTTGTTTTGTCCTTATTCGTTTTTCATCCACCGACGAAATCTTCTACCTAGAAGCAGAAAAACTGATAAAATTTTGGCATAGAATGAACCAAGGAGGAAGAAAATCGATAACAAAAGAAGAATTGGCAACACATGGTCATCCCATATCACTTGGTTTTCAGCCGAGAATTGACTATATTAAAGTAATAGATTATCTTTATCATTTCGATTGATACAGCTTTTGATTGTTTTGCATACTAGAAAGGTAGGAAAGAACATGGCAGAAAAATATGAAACAAGAGAGGAGCGCCGAAAAAGGCTCCAATCTGTAAAAAAGAAATCAACATCAAAAAAGAATAAAAACGGCAAACAAATTTTTAAAAAGATTTTTTTAACGTTAATAACAATAGGAATTATTGGGATGATTGGGGGAGCTATTACATTTGGCATCATGGTAAAAGGCGCTCCTAAACTGGATGAAGCGACTTTAAAGGACTCCATTTCCTCTACATTTTATGATTCAGAAGGAAAACCAATTGCGAAAGTTGGAGCTGTTAATCGAGATTATGTCGATTATAAAGATATACCTGATTTAGTCAAAAATGCTTTTATTGCAACAGAAGATTCCCGCTTTTTTAAACATCATGGCATTGATCCAATTCGATTAGGTGGTGCCGTTGTCGCTAATGTTAAAGAAGGATTTGGAGCGGAGGGAGCAAGTACGATTACACAGCAAGTGGTGAAAAACTTCTTCTTTAATCAGCCGCAAAAAACGCTGTCTCGTAAAGCACAAGAAGCGTGGCTTGCTATTCAGTTAGAAAGAAAGTATTCAAAAGAAGAAATTTTTGAAATGTATGTGAATAAAATTTTTATGTCTGAAAATGTCAGTGGTGTTAAAACGGCAGCTGATATATACTTCGGAAAATCACTTGATGAATTAACATTGCCGGAAGCAGCACTTCTTGCGGGAATGCCGCAGGCGCCAAATGCCTACAACCCATTTAATAATCCAGAGCGTGCCGAAAAACGACGCAATATCGTTCTGTCATTAATGCATCAGCACGGTTATATTTCAGAAGCAGAAATGAAAGAAGCACAAAAAGTACCTGTTACTAATACTCTTTTAACGAAAAAAGAAAGAAAAAGCACAGAACTTCCTTATGATTCTTTTATTAAAGAAGCTATTGCGGAAATAGAAAAAAAATATCCTGATATTAATGTTTATACAGATGGCTTATCTATTCAAACAACAATCAATACGAAAGCACAAAAATATGTAGATAAAATTATGTATGAAAACAAAATTGTTCCTTTTCCAGATGAAAAATTTCAAGCTGGAATTACATTATTAGACACAAAAACAGGAGCAATTTTAGCAATAGGAGGTGACCGTGATCCTAAAGTTAAATTTGGCTTTAACTATGCAACAGAACAAAAACGCCAGCCAGGATCCACGATTAAACCAATCCTTGATTACGGTCCTGCTATCGAATATTTAAAATGGGGAACATATCATACGTTAGAAGATAAACCAACAACCTATTCTAACGGCACCCCTATTAAAAACTGGAATGGAAAATACCTAGGTTCTATGACGATGCGCAGCGCGTTGGCACAATCAAGAAATATACCAGCCTTAGAGGCATTTAAAGAAGTTGGGAAGGATAAAGCAAAGGATTTCGCTGTAAATCTCGGCATTCCTTTAGATGATATTCAAGAAGCATACTCTATTGGTGGACTTAAAAATGGGGTCACCAGTAAAGAACTTGCGGGAGCATACAGTGCTTTCGGCAACGAAGGCGTTTATAATGAGCCGCATGCTGTTACTTCCTTTACGTTAAAAGACGGATCAAAAATAAACATGGAACCAGAATCAAAAGTGGTTATGCAAGATTACACCGCTTTTCTAATCACTGATATGTTAAAAGATGTCGTAAACTCTTCCTACGGTACTGGGACCTATGCAAATGTCCCTGGATTGCCGGTTGCCGGTAAAACAGGAACAACAAACTATACAGATAAAGAGCTGTCTGAGTATCAAATTCCAACAAGTACGGCAGTTCCAGACGCATGGTTTGCAGGATATACAACAAACTTTACGATGGCAGTGTGGACCGGATATGAAACACGTAAAAATTATATTGACCCAGGAATGGATCAAAAAGTAGCCCAACAGATCTTTAAAAATGTGATGCAATATATTTCAAAAGATGTGAAAACAGCTGATTTCACTAAACCAGCTAGTGTTGACACAGTTTATATTGAAAAAGGTACATTTCCTGCACAGCTTGCAGGATCCTATACTCCAAAAGATCAAATTCTTACAGAGTATGCGGTAAAAGGAAATATTCCGAGCCAAGTTTCCGAGAGATATAATAAACCTAGTGCACCAACAAATCTTTCTGCACAATATAATAAAGACAATGATGAAATAGAACTTTCTTGGAATTATGGTGACAAAAAAGACGCTAAATTTGCAGTCACTGTTAGTGTTAATGGAGGCGCTGAAGAACAATTAACCGAAACACAAGATACAAGTTTAAAAATTCCCAAACCGGCACCTGGCAGCAACTATACATTTACTGTTAAAGCAATTAAAAAGGATCAATCCAGTGATCCAGCTACAGCAAGTGTAGCCGTTCCTCAGCAAGAAATAGAGGAACAGCCCGTTGATGATGAAGACGAAATCGGAGATGACAATACGAATCCCGAAGATAATCAGCCGACTGATAATCAGGACCAAAACAACAATAATGGCAATAATCCTGATAACAATGGCAACGGAAATGGCGATGGAAACGGGAATGAAAATGGCAATGGAAACAACCCTGATAATAACAACAACAATGGGAATGGGAACAATAATCCTAATGGCAGCCCAGAAAATAACACCAATAGCCCTACAAATAATGAAAACAACAATGGAGATCAGTCAACACCTACTAATAATATTGATGGGAATACTGGAGGATAACACAAAAAAAGCTGACGTCAGTCGAAAGATTCGACTTTGCGTCAGCTTTTTCTTTTGATTTTTTTTATCGCAAATTGTTTTTCTAGTTCCATAAATAATGCTTCTAATTGCTTAAAAGAATGGTAGCCATTTAACCTTGATAGAATAAATGTAAGTCTTTCTCCTACATTAATCGGCTTTATGCTTATCTCTTGGCTTATTAAACCACTTTCAAACGATACAGGAAGCTCGTTTGTCCAATATAAACTTTGCAAAAAGTATCCTATACCTTGTATCATCTTTATACGAGTTTCTTGTTTATGTTCATTTTTGATACTTATGCCTATCTCTTCTTTCAGCGTTTGCCATTGTTTTATTGTTTCGGTAACACATAATTCTATATTTTGTTTTTCCCAGGGCTTAAATGTTTTTATTTGCTGAAAAAAAGCAGCTTCATGAATAAAGGGGACATTTAGTTGAAAAGTTTCTAATATAGAAATGTTATGAAGCAGATATTCCGTTGGTACATCAAGGTTATCGTAACGTAGAAACGAAGGCAATGTTAATGTAAATGCTTTTCCCATTACGTCACACCTATTTTTCTCATTCTTTTTTTCCCTTCTCTGCAAACAGTCAACAATGGACATTCTGTACATTGTGGATTTTGCGCTTTGCAATGATAACGACCAAAAAATATTAATCGATGATGGGTTACCGACCATTCTTCCATCGGAATTTTTTTCATTAATGTTTTTTCTACTTCTAAAACCGAGTCTTTCCAACGACAAAATCCTAATCGTTTGCTTACCCTTTCAACATGTGTATCCACTGCTATGGCAGGTATATGGAATGCGACAGAAACAACAACATTTGCCGTTTTTCTTCCCACACCTGGCAAGTTTATTAATTCATCTCTGTCTGATGGAATTTCTCCATTATATTTCTCTATTACCATTTGGCATAATTTTTGAATATTTTTTGCTTTATTCCTAAAAAGTCCAATTGATCTTATATCTTGCTGCAATTCTTCTAATGATACATTTAAATAGTCTTCCGGTTTTTTATATTTTTGAAATAAGTTTTTTGTCACCTTATTTACAAGTGCATCGGTACATTGTGCAGATAATGCAACCGCAATAACTAATTCAAATGGATTGGAATGAATCAACTCACAATGTGCATCGGGAAACATATCTCCCATTGTGTCTAAACATAATCTAATTTCAGCTTTTTTTAACATATTCCTCCACCATATCTTTTGCCCTATTTTTTCTAATGTCTGTTTTCGTATAGATTAGATTGTTGCTTTTAAACTCGCAGCCTGAATACACTTCGCTTTCCGTGGGCGAGCGTCGAGCCTCCTCGTCGCATACGCTCCTGTGGGGTCTCGTCTTTCTCGCATTCCCACAGGAGTCTACGTGTATTCAGCCTGCTGAGTACTTCTTTTCCCATTTTCATGTGAAAAACAACAAAATTTGAGAAAACAGCCTTTCTAATTTTTTTGTATTCTTCTAAATAGCCATTTAATTTTTTGCTCCTTTTTACAGTAAAGTAAGGATTTGCTAAATTCCATTGTTGATTTTCAAAAGGTCAGAGAATCCACTCCTTTTCCGCGGACATTCTTTCAAGCCTTCGCTCGTACCTCACTGTGGGTCTTGTCAACCCGTTTCTTATAAACAACATTATTGTTTAACAGAGCCTACAGCAAAGAAGAGAATCCTGTGGATCCTCAAAAAATTAAACTGTAAAATAGTTTGTTTAAGGCTCTAGCCAATTAAAAAATGGCACTGATTTACTTGTTGTTGGCTGTTCTTGTAATTTCATAGCACTTTGATTTTGTCTAAATTTTTTCCCGTAGCTTTTCGCTTGCTGTATTGTTTTTATCCCGTTTTTCTTCCATTCAAATAGAATACGGTCTATATAGCGAAAATTTAACTTTCCTGAAATGACAGCCTCTCTTAATGCTGCCTTGACGATAACAGGTTCGTGTTGATCATCATCCAGCCACATACTTAACGATTCAATTTCGAAAGGAGATAAAGGTCTTCCAAACTCATTTTCGAAACATGCGTATAAATCACTTTCTTCCTTTTTTGTATGCTGCGCATCTTCTTTTTTCGTTATCAGCAAGTATACATCAATGAGCTTATTCCATAATGGCTCCAATGAATATTGTTCATAGCGAATGCCCTTTTCATTGTTCCCATCTATAATTTCTAGAAAACCTCTTTTAATAAGCTGACTTAACATTTCATGACATTCCATTGCATCTATCGTCATAAAAGCAGCAAGTTCCATCGGAGTAGGAAAATTATTCCCTTTTTCAAAAAAGGAAAAAATTTGCAGCAATAACACTAATTCCTTTTCATTCAGTTTAAGTATTTTATAATGTGCTAAAAGTGTTGTCGGGATATTGATGCTTCCTTCTTGCAACCATTTTAGCATAATTGTTTTATTCATACAGACACCTCTAATACAGTATATCATGTCATCCAAATGCTTGTAATATGTAATAGTAAGCAATTGTTGGCATCACCAATCTCCATATTTGTCGATATTAATGAGTGGAACAAATAAGAAAAGCGCAAGCGCCTTGAACAGCTCTGAAAAAAAATGTTCCCATGACTCAAAAAGTGCTTTTTACTTTTAGAGGCATGGGGTTATTTTTCACAAGAGCTAGGCGCTGGAGCTAGACAGAAAATAAACAAGGAAGAATTAACTAATATTCCTTGTTTATTAGAGGAATATAAAGTAAATTCTTCCTTTTCACTTTTACCCTTTTATGGGTATAAACGATTTAGTAATCTTGGGAAAGGAATGGTTTCACGAACATGCTCTACTCCACTAATCCAAGCAACTGTTCTTTCTAAACCAAGTCCAAATCCAGAATGTGGTACAGAACCGTATTTTCTTAATTCCAAATACCACTTATACGTTTCTGAATCAAGCTGATGTTCTTCTAATCGCTTGTTTAACAAGTCCATGTCATGGATACGTTCTGATCCGCCAATAATTTCACCATATCCTTCTGGTGCAATCAAATCGGCGCATAAAACGACATCTCCGTTATTTGGATCCGGCTGCATATAAAATGGCTTTAATGTTGTCGGATAATGCGTAATAAAGACGGGTTTATCATAACTCTCGGCAATAGCAGTTTCATGCGGAGCTCCAAAATCATCTCCCCATTTGATATCATTAAAACCTTGCTGATGTAAAAACTCTAGAGCATCATCGTAACTGATTCGCGGAAATGGTGCTTGAATTTTTTCTAGCTTCGAAAGATCTCTGCCCAGCGCTTTTAATTCCAATGCACAATTTTTTAATACAGATTGCACGACGTAACTAACATATTGTTCTTGTACGACTAAATTATCTTCAAACTCACAAAAAGCCATTTCCGGTTCAATCATCCAAAACTCAATTAAATGACGGCGTGTTTTTGATTTTTCAGCACGGAAAGTTGGTCCAAAGGAAAACACTTTTCCAAGAGCCATTGCCGCTGCTTCCATATAAAGCTGGCCACTTTGTGAAAGATAAGCATCTTCATCAAAATATTTTGTGGCAAACAGCTCTGTTGTACCTTCCGGCGCACTTCCAGTCAAGATTGGCGGATCTACCTTTACAAACCCATTTTCATTAAAAAACTCATACGTTGTACGAATAATTTCATTTCTAATTTTCATCACTGCATGTTGACGTTTAGAACGAAGCCATAGATGACGATTATCCATTAAAAATTCTGTACCGTGTTCTTTTGGAGTAATTGGGTAATCAACTGCACTTTGGATTACTTCGACAGCTTTTACAAGCAGCTCGTAACCAAATGGAGAGCGTTCATCTTTCTGAACAACACCAGTAACATTAACAGAAGATTCCTGTGTGACTGTCTTTGCTGCTTGAAAAACTTCTTCTGCTACTTCACTTTTTACGACAACCCCTTGTACAAAACCTGTACCATCACGAAGCTGTAAAAAGGCAATTTTTCCACTTGAACGCTTATTTGCAATCCAAGCACCTATTTTTACTTCTTTATCTACATTTTTAGGTAATTCAGCAATAGTTGATTTAATCACAATATACTCCCCCATAACAATTATGTAAAAAGAAAAGCGGAAGCGACTTGTTTAGCCCCGAAGAAAAATGTTCTCATGACACAAAAAGTGTTTTTACTTTTTGGCTACCCTGAAAATAAGCTCGGTTAAAAGAGGTTTTCCGAAGCTTATCGCTCGCTTTCCGCGGGGCGAGCGCCGAGCCTCCTCGTCACTTTGCTCCTGCGGGGTGTCTCGCCTGTCTCGCTAATCCCGCAGGAGTCGAGCGAACGCTTCTCCAAACCAACATCATTCTTAGCTCTAACTCCTTCTATCCTCACGCTGAATGAACACTACTTATTTTCATCCCCCATGGTGCGAATTTTTATTAGCATGGGGGTCTCTGTCAAACTTGCCTGTTGATTGCAGCGAGAGGCGTTCGCTTTCCGCGGGCGGTCCGGGAGTTTCCTCGGCGCTGTGCGCCTGTGGGTTCTCCATCTGACCCGTTTTTCCCACAGGAGTCTCACACCTTCCACTCCTATCAACATTGTGCCAAAATCAACAATGAACTTTAACATAGCCTGCTTTTTAAAGGAAAATGGTTATTTTTCACAAGGAATTGTCTACCTTTTAATACTTTTCTATCATAATATTATACTCCTCTTATCAAGCACAATCAACAAAAGAGGGCATGCCAACAATGATAACTTTTGGCATACCCTCTAGATAAATGTTTTTCTGTAAGGCTCTGTTAAATTCCATTGTTGATTTTCAAATGGTCAGGGAATCCACTCCCTTCCTATAAACAACATTATCGTTTAACAGAGTCTTCTGTAAAAAACTATTGTTCGTTAAAAAAGCTTAATTTATTATTTCGCAATCTTTTTTTCAACAAACTGATGAATGCGATCTACTGCTTTTTCTAAATTTTCTAAAGAAGTAGCATATGATAAACGAAGATAGTCGTCTGTACCAAAACCGGATCCAGGAATTACCGCAACTAATGCTTCCTCTAATAATGCAGCAGCAAATTCATCGACATTTTTATAGCCAGTTAATTCAGCAGCTTTTTTTGCATTTGGAAATAAATAGAATGCACCTTTAGGCTTTAGGCAAGAGAACCCAGGAATTTCTGTCAATTTCTGATGGATAATATTCAGTCTGTGCTGAAATGCTTGATTCATTTCTGTTAACGCATCTTGTGACCCTCTGTATGCTTCTATTGCACCATATTGTGCTGTTGTTGTAGGGTTTGATGTACTATGGCTTGCTAAGTTTGTCATAGCAGTAATAATGTCTTTATTTCCTGCTGCGTACCCAATTCTCCAACCTGTCATGGAATGAGATTTCGAAACACCATTTATTATGATAGTAGCTTCTTTTAATTGCGGAGATAAAGTAGCGATTGAAACATGCTTAGCTTCCCCATATACAAGTTTTTCGTAAATTTCATCGGATATAATCAAAATATTATGCTCTAAACAAACTTCTCCAATTGCTTTTAGTTCCTCTTCTGTATAAATCATACCCGTTGGATTGCTTGGTGAGTTAATAATAACTGCTTTTGTTTTTGCTGTGATTGCTTGTCTTAATTGTTCTGGTGTAATTTTAAACTCATTTTCTTCTAATCCATCCACATAAACTGGAACGCCGTCTGCAAGCTTTACTTGTTCAGGGTAGCTAACCCAAAATGGCGTAGGAATGATTACTTCGTCTCCTTCATCTAACAACACTTGAAACAATGTGTATAATCCATGTTTTGCACCATTTGTAACAATGATTTGTGAAGCTTCATAATCTAATCCTTGATCTTTTTGAAATTTACGGACAATTTCTTCTTTTAATTCTGGTAAACCTGCAGCTGCAGTATATTTAGTTTGTCCTTCATTCATGCTATTAATAGCTGCATCAATAATATTTTGCGGTGTATTAAAGTCCGGCTCGCCCGCCCCTAAACCGATTACATCATAGCCTTCTGCTTTTAATGATTTTGCTTTTGCTGTGATTGCTAAAGTAGTAGATGGTGTTAATGCATTAACTCGTTGTGCCAATTGAATATTCATGTACTTTCTCCTCCAACCAAAACCTTTGAATTATATATTTTCAATATTTAAAAGTAATTCTTCACCTGTTTCAAAATCTAAATAATAATAATTTATTAAATTATTATCTGAATGAGTATTAATTTCCCAAGATGGAATGCCTCGTATCATGCTTAAGCGAACAGTGTTTATTTTCGCTGGTGATCTTTTCGCTAATAATTTATTAATCGCTTGTTTTTTAGTTATCCCATCTTTTTGTTTTCTAACAGTAATTGTATGGTTTTTTTCTTCAATCCAAACAATCATGTTTTCATTTTTGCTATTTTTTCCTTCTACAATATAATAAGTGTTTTTATCTGTTCCGTGAAACAGAGTAAAATTATCTACTGTATGTATATCTGCTTCCTTTTTGGCAATCGTTTCAGCCTCAGAGCTTGCCGCTTTTACTGGTTCCACAGCGTTTAAATAAATATTTATTACGAATCCAATTATAATAAAGGAAACAATAGCCAGTATCCAAATCCATTTTTTCATCTAATTCATCACTTCTTTTTATTCATTCTATTGTCATAGGCTGTTTCTCAAAATTTGTTGTTTTGCACATAAAAAATCGAAAAGAAGTACTCAGCAGGCTGAATTCACGTAGACTCCTGTGGGAATGCGAGAAAGACGAGGAGGCTCGACGCTCGCTAAACAGACGAAGTGTATTCAGCCTGCGAATTTAAAAGCAATAATCTATACGAAAACAGCCTAAAAAAATACGTTTGTATTTCAACATCCATATAAAGTTGTTTTATATGATTAATTTTATATTTTAACCCATTTCATGTAAATAAATTGTTTATACTCATCAGTTATTATAACAGCATACCTGAACAGAAAGGAACAATTTTAGGTTGAAATTAGGCAAAACGATTAAATTTTTTTATTCATTTCCTCATCTTGTTTTGTACAGCAGCTTTTCACGATAACCATTCTTTAATAATGCCAATCATTTCATTTAGCGGCATTGTTTTTACAGGGACTGCAGGAATGGATTGCAAAAACGTTTTTCCGTAAGAAGTAGTAATAATTCTCCTGTCAAAAACGACAATAAACCCTTTATCTTGTTCTGTACGAATTAAGCGGCCGAATCCTTGCTTAAATCGTAATACCGCTTCAGGCAAACTGTTTTCTAAAAATGGATTTCCAGCATTTTGCTTAATTTGTTCATTTTTTGCTTCCGTAAGCGGATCATCAGGTGATGAGAATGGCAAACGAACCATAATTAAGCATGTTAAATCCTCGCCTGGTATATCGATTCCTTCCCAAAAGCTGTTTGTTCCAAGCAAAATTGCTTTATCATACCGTTGAAAATTTCTCGTTAATCGCATTCTGCTTCCCGTTGTAATGCCCTGCGCTAAAATGGCGTAGTCTTCTAAACAACCACTTTCTTTCATTAAATCGTACGTTTTACGCAGCATGTCATTAGCTGTAAAAAGGATTAACATTCTTCCATTTGTCGCTTCCGCTATCCGGATGATATGTTCTGTAATAGATACAATATAATCTTCTAACGGCACCTTATTAATTTCCGGCACCCCTTCTGGTATGAACAATCTTACTTGCTTTTCATATGGAAAAGGGGAAGGAATTTGTTTCTCTACATAATGACTATTTGTTAATCCCAATGAATCAACATAATAATGAAAAGAGTTATTTACTGACATGGTCGCAGAAGTAAATATAATGCTGCTTTTTTGTGTGAAAAAATCTCTTTGCAACCTGCCTGCAACAGAATATGGCTGTGCATATAAAACAGCGTTATTTGGATACGTTTTTAAATCTGCTTCCAACCAGGAAATATTATCTTCTTCTCGTAAAAAAATGTTGCGAAGGGAGTTCATATAATCGTCCCATTCTTTTTGAATAGCTGTAATTCTTTCTACAAGCATTACTTGCTTGGATGATATTACTTCATTTAAACTTTTTAATTCATTTATTGTTTCTGTAACTGCAGCATGACAATCTTTAAAAAGAAATACTAATCTTTCTGCAACACTTCGTAAATGATTCCATTCTTTTGATCCATCGCTTTTTAAGCGAAAGCTAGTTTTTATGACAGCATGTTTCCGTCCATTTTTTTTCGCATATCGTAAAAGGGAACGAAAGAATTCTTCTAGCTCTGCTTGTAAATCATGAAACAGTTGATTATATTTACCCTTATTTTTTTTGTCCTCGGAAGCTATTAATAATTGCAGCTGATAGAAATATTGCTTTTGTTCTAATGTTCCAATTGCGTTTATACTTAATTTGGCTGCTACATATGGAAGCTGATATCCAAACTGCTTCGTTGCCGTTTTTTCAAAATGATGTCCTTCATCGATAATGGCATATTCATATGTAGGAAGCAACTTCTGTTCAGTAGTTAAATCTTTTAAAAGAAGCGCATGATTTGTAATAATTAACTGCGCTTTTTGTGCAGCATTTCTTGTTTTACGATAAAAATCTTTTGGAGCCCATGCTTTTGACATAGATAATGAGAAATTCCCATCATTTTTTATTTTATCCCAATAAATGACGCCGCCGCTTGAAAGATTTAATTCATCTTTATCGCCTGTTGATGTCTCTGTTAACCAGATAAGAATTTGCATTTTAGTCAAAATAATATCATAGTTATCATCTTGTTCACAAAGGGAAACTTCGAATTTATCCAGGCTAATATAATGGTTTCTTCCTTTTAATATCGTATAAGAAATAGAAAATGGTAATATATGTTTTAATAGCGGCAAGTCTTTTCGGATTATTTGCTCTTGTAATTGGGTCGTATACGTGCTAATAACGATTTGTTTCTGATTATTTACTGCGAAATAGGCCGAAGGAATTAAGTACGCTAATGATTTTCCAATCCCCGTCCCAGCTTCAATTAAACTATGTTGATTTTGTTCAAATGCTTGATAGATCGTTTCCATCATATTTATTTGCCCTTGTCTTTTCCGATAAAAAGGAAGCGCTATACTCATTGCTTCATCCATTTGTTCTGCTGCAAATGGGGCTGAATTATTTGAGTGATTATGTTGGACCTTTTCATTATGTTGGACTTTTAATGCTAATCCACGATAGATTTCTATATGTTCTGGTATGTATTCGACCTTTTTTTGTTTTTCATCTATAATCCCTTCCAACAATAAATCAGCATCACTTTTTAAGGAACCACTAAGCCTTTTTAACTGTTTAATCGTTTGCAAAGGCAAGCTTTTTATTTTTTTTAATAAAAGTAGAAGTAATTCTGCTGTTACGTAGGCATCGCTATCCGCCTGATGAGGTCTTGTATGATCAATTCCCTCTTGAACTGCCAAATCGGTTAATTTATAACTATCTGCAGTCGGAAATAAAATTCGAGCTAATTCTACTGTATCTAAAACCGGTCCATAAAACGGTTCATATCCTGCATATTGCAATTCTTCTGATAAAAAGGATAAATCAAACAAAACATTATGTGCTACAAAATAGGCGTCTTTTAGCAAAAGAGAAATTTTGTCCGCTACTTCTTTAAATAATGGTGCTGATTCGACCATTTTATCATTTATCCCTGTTAATTCTTCTATAAACGGCGAAATTGGTTGTAAAGGATTAATAAATGATGAAAATTCTTCCACAATTTCCCCATTTTCAACTACAACAGCAGCAAATTGAATCATTCTATCCCCTTTTTTTGGAGAATTGCCGTTTGTTTCTAAATCAATTACAACAAATTTATTCTCCATTACATCCACCTCTTACTTTCAGTCATTCAAAAGGTAACATAAAATCGAAAAAAGGAAAAGATATTACTTTTATTTGACCTGTTAAATTCGATTGTGATTTAGGCTGTTTTTGTATAGAATGTTGCTTTTAGAATCGCAGCCTGAATACACTTCGTCCGTATGAACATCATAAAAAGCTTACAATTAAATTCTTTTACATTACTTCTTATTACTCAAACTTCGCACCTTCAAATTCGTTTGCAAATCTTGATAGGACTTGGTTTAGAACAATAAAAAGGAAGGCTTGTTTTTTATTGTTGAGGTTGCTTTCCACTACGGGTTGCTTCGCTTTCCGCGGGGTGGGAGCTGAGCCTCCTCGGCTTTGCCTTGCGGGGTCTCAGCCTTCCCACATTTCCCGCAGGAGTCTTCGCACCCTCCGTTACAAGCAACTTGTTTTAAAATAAGTTCTTGTTTTCGAATTTCATAAGGTATTATTGCTAAACAATAGTAGCGTTGATTTTTTTCATGTTATTATTCAACGTTGTTCTACCAAAATGTGCCGCTTGAGTCTATTTCTATAAAGTGGGTGTTTTTACCAGTTCAACGACAGCAACTAATTAATAAAACGGCTTGATTGAAGTGGAAGGTGCGAGACTCCTGTGGGATTAGCGGGTTAGATGAGACCCCGCAGGCGCAAGCGCCGAGGAGGCTCATCGCACGCCCCACGGAAAGCGAGCATCCTGAAACGGAAAGCAAGCCCCTATTTGTAAGGAATAATATTTGCAAAAAAACACCCTAAAAGACTATTCAATCACTCTTTTCTAATTAGCTCTAAACCAAGTTATGACAATACATGAAGAGGAATTTATAACTGCGAAGTTTGAGTTATTATTCCATCTTTACAGCAAAAATATAAGAGGTCTGCCCTTAAAGAACAGACCTTGCTCACTTTATTGCTACCTGCTTTTTACATAATTGTTTTTTCAGGCTCTTGGTGCAACAATGTTTTTATTTTATTATGTTCATCCATAATCGCTACTTTTGGTTGATGATCGTGAACATCTTCATTTGCTACTAATGCATAAGAAATGATAATAACAATATCTCCTTCTTGAACTAGCCTTGCAGCAGCTCCATTTAAGCAGACTGTGCCGCTTCCACGTTCTCCCGGAATGATATATGTTTCTAATCTTGCCCCATTATTATTGTTGACAATTTGAACTTTTTCATTTGCTGCCATTCCAACCGCATCCAATATTGCTTCATCGATTGTAATACTGCCGACATAATTTAAATTAGCTTCTGTGACGGTTGCTCGATGAATTTTTCCGTTCATCATAGTTCGAAACATGTTTACACCTCTTCCCCTAATTAAGATCAAAAATTATATTATCAATTAATCTGGCAGATTTAAATTGTACAGCGATTGCTACAATGATCTTACCATCAAGCTGCTCTATTTTTTGCAAGTCAGGATAAGTTAATATTTCCAAATAATCAACAATACCGCTTGATTCTATTTCTACTTTGTTTTTTAAAGTATTGATAAGCTGTTCTATTTGATGATTTCCTTTTATTAACTCTTCTCTTGCAAGGGCAAGTGTTTGATATAAAATGCCTGCCTCTTTTCTTTCTGCTGGAGAGAGGCGAACATTTCTTGAACTTTTTGCTAAACCATCTTCTTCCCGAACTGTCTGCACTGCTACAAGTTCCGTCGGAAAATGAAAGTCTTTAATTAATCCATCTACTACTGCAACTTGCTGTGCATCTTTTTGTCCAAAATACACATGGTGCGGCTGAACTAAATGAAAAAGCTTCGTTAATACGGTTGCAACCCCATCAAAATGGCCAGGTCGCGTGCGGCCGCATAATACATCTGTTCTAGTTTGCACCTTTACCGTTACCGAAGGGGAGGAAGGATACATTTCTTCCACTGTTGGATAAAAGAGATAATCTACTTGTTCTTCGTACGCAACAAGTTTATCGTGCTCAAAATCCCTTGGATAAGAATCTAAATCTTCTGAAGGTCCAAATTGCAACGGATTAACAAATATACTTAATATCACAATATCATTATTTGCTCTTGCTTCCTTTAACAAAGCACGATGCCCTTCATGAAGATAACCCATTGTTGGTACAAAACCAATGACTAGCTGCTCTTTTTTAAGCGTTGTTGTTAATCTTTGCAGCTCCTCTGTTGTTGTTACTATTTTTGTTTTTGTTAATATATTCATTGTTTTCCCCCATAAAGACGACTCAGTTCTTCTGCTTTCATCGTAAAACTATGTTTCATTTCAGGAAAATCACTTGTTTTCACTTCATTAATATATTGTTTTAATGCTTTTTCTATCGGTTCATTTATATTAGCATACTGTTTTACAAATTTAGCCACTCGTTCAACCCCATACGTTACAAGATCATGATAAACAAGGACTTGGCCATCTGTATCAACACCTGCCCCAATTCCGATCGTTGGAATTTGCAGCTTATTGCTGATCTCTTTTGCAAGCTGCATCGGAACACATTCTAACACAACAGCAAATGCGCCTGCTTGTTCGCATTTTACTGAATTTTCTATTAAGGCACTTGCTTCTTGATGGTTTTTTCCTTGGACTTTGTATCCGCCTAATACGCCAACTGTTTGAGGAGTTAATCCTAAATGTGCCATCACAGGTATTCCTGCATTTGTTAACAGTTTTATTTTTTCAATCACATCATCGGCTCCTTCAAGTTTAACAGCATTTGCACCTGTCTCTTGAATAAGCTTCGTTGCATTTAATAAA
Organism: Niallia yueguangensis; assembly: GCF_052663115.1. Taxonomy (NCBI): domain Bacteria; kingdom Bacillati; phylum Bacillota; class Bacilli; order Caryophanales; family Bacillaceae; genus Niallia; species Niallia yueguangensis. The sequence goes on along the minus strand of NZ_JBQTCX010000004.1, from coordinate 122,112 downwards.
GTGTCTCTTTCAGAAAGATGATAACTCATAAAAGGCATATCGATGACGATAAAAGTATTTTTCGCACCACGTTTTACCGCTTTGCCGTGATGGATCATATCGTTCATTGTTACAGGAATCGTCGAATCGTATCCAAGAACAACCATTCCTAATGAATCGCCAACTAAGATCATATCTGCCGCAGCATTTTCCACTTGTTTTGCAGAGGGATAATCATAGGCTGTTACCATACTAATTTTTTCTTTCTGTTGTTTCATTTTTAAAAAGTGTGTTGTTGATTTCATTATTTCCTCCTTTATTTGGAAGAGGGTAGTACAAAAACACAACAAAAGAGGCTCTCCCAACTAATTCGGCCTTATCCAATCAGCAAAAATACAACAATAACCAAACAACTATTGTTATTATTTTCCTAATATAGATATGGTCTTATGCTGTTGGGACAGCCTCATTACTTTGATTTTTTCGTTTCCTCCCTCTGTCCTTGTCCTTTTAGGATCTAGGCAGATATGAAAAGCGTAGGCACCTTGCTTAGTCGCGAAGAAAAATGTTCTCTTGGCTCAAAAAGTGTTTTTTACTTTTAGAGACAAGAGGTTACTTTCACAGGGGCTAGGCGCCGGAGCTAGACACTCATCTAAGTTAAGAAATTTTTATGATTTCTTATTAAAACTAAAAGGTGCAGTTCCTTTAAGATACTGCCCAACAAAAGCATTATAACAAAACTATACAATTCTTACTAGACTAAGATATCTGCGGAATAAATTTGATGAGTAACTCCATCTTCATCCTCTAGCAGCAATACTCCTTCATCTGTAATTCCTAGAGCAACTCCGTATAAATTTCCTGTAAGAGTTCTTGCCGTAACCTTTTTTCCGATACTAATGGCATAGCTCTCCCATAATATTTTAATTGGATAAAAGCCGTTCTCTAAATAGACAGTATACAGCTTTTCTAATTGCAAAAGGATAGCTTGAATAATATTGGCACGATTCCATTTTTCTCCTTTTTCAATCAAGAGAGACGTTGCAAGCGATTGAATTTCTTCTGGATAATCCTCAAGCTCCTGATTTACATTAATGCCAATCCCGACAATAACCGATTGGATACGATCACTGTCCGCTTGAATCTCCGTTAAAATGCCTGTTACTTTTTTGTTGTTTATTAATAGATCATTTGGCCATTTAATTTGTGCTTGCAAACCGGTTACTTCTTCGATTCCTTGTACAACTGCAACAGCTGTTAACAATGTTAATTGCGGTGCTTGTAGAATTGGAATATTCGGTCTTAATAATAAACTCATCCAAATCCCTTTATATTTCGGCGAATGCCAGTTCCGATTCAGTCTTCCTTTACCGCCAAGCTGTTCTTCTGCTACAACAAGTGTTCCTTCTTCTGCACCTTCTAATGCCAGCTTATGTGCAATTTTTTGAGTTGACTCCACTGTTTCCTCATAATAGATATTTCTGCCGAAATTTTTTGTTATTAAGCCAAATCGAATTTCATCTGGAATAATTTTTTCTGGAACATCAATTATTCGATAACCTTTTTTACGGACTGCTTCCAATGTAAAACCGTCTTTTCTAAGTTCCTCTATATGTTTCCATATTGCCGTTCGGGAGCATCCTAATACATTTGCAAGTTCTTGGCCGGAAATATATTGATTCGGCTTACTTGTAAAAGCTTCCAGCAATTGTTTTCTTAAATCTGATGACATGTTTGTAGCCACTCCTTTATTGCCTGCTTATCGTTTCGAACTTTTTGTTCGACGACTGCTTGTTCGACAACATTCAAAACTTCTCTTATCCAAGGTCCAGAAGGTTTATTGCTCCAAGCCATGATGTCTCCTCCACCAATAACAAGATCTGCTTTTTTCTTTATTGGCAGTTTTTCATATCTTGCTTTTATATGTTGTATATCTACATCTTTTTTTTGTTGCCAAAAAGCTTGAGAAACTTTTTCTGTACTGCAGGCAATACATAAAGTAGCTTCATATAAATCGATGTCTGTCCAGGAATTGTTTTGTTTTTTGTAAACAAAAAACATGATTTTTTGGATTTGTTTTATTTGTTTCACCGGCAGCTTCCAAGCGCGTAAAAACTGTTCTATCAGTTTATTATCTTTTATTTTCAAACATAATAAACATATAGCCCACATTTCATTTCCATTTAAGAAAGCAGTATGCATAGACGACCATTGTACTAATGCATCCTCTTTTCCTTTTAATTGTGGCAAGTACTCATAAATCTTTGTCTCAACGACATGTTTTAAAGCTTCTATTCTTGCAGGACCATTCAGCAATTTTTCAAATTCAGCCGTTATTCTTTCGACTGCAATTTCTCTCAACAACTGACGATTTTCTGTAATAGATTTTTTTGTATTATCTTCAATAGAAAAACCTAATGTACTAACAAAACGAATCGCCCGCATCATACGAAGAGCATCTTCCTGAAAACGTTCGTTTGGATTGCCGACTGTGACAATTTGTTTGTTTTGCAGGGCATCTTCCCCTTGAAAATAATCAATAATGCTGCCATTTTTGTCCATTGCCATGGCATTCATCGTAAAATCTCTCCGTTTTAAATCATCGCGTAAATTCCTAATAAAAAATACTTCAGAAGGTCGACGATGATTTACATATGTAGACTCTGTTCGAAACGTTGTAATTTCGTAAGAACGATGATGAAGCAACACCATTACCGTTCCGTGCTGAATGCCGATATCAATCGTACGGTCAAAAATGTTTTTTATTTCGTCTGGTGTGGCAGCGGTAGCAATATCAATATCGTTTATTTCTTTGCCTAACAAAAAATCCCGTACAGACCCTCCAACAAAATACGCCTCATACCCAGCTTGTTCGATTTCTCTTATGATCGGTAATGCTTCTTGGAATACGTTATTCATCATTAATCACCAGTTTTCATTAACGTCTCATATATTTGTTCATACTGGCTAACAATTAATCCTGCACGGAAATGGTCTTGTACTCGTTGAATGGAATGATAGGAAAACTGTTGATGCAGTTCCTTATTACTTAATAAGGCAGCTGCCTTTTCGCCAATTTCTTCAGCATTTCCTAATTCACAAATATAGCCAGTTTCACCGTCCACAATTACTTCCGGAATACCACCAATATTTGTTCCAATGCAAGGTACGCCACAAGCCATTGCTTCTAATGCTACTAAACCAAAACTTTCTTTTTCAGATAGCAACAGCATTAAATCACTAATTGAATACAACTCTTCTAAATTTTCTTGTTTTCCTAAAAATAATACTCGGTCTTTTATTTGCAATTCATCTACCAGCTTCGTTACATTTCTCATTTCAGGGCCGTCTCCTACAAGCAAAAGCTTGGACTGTACCTTTTCAGAAAGATGATAAAATGCTTTGACAACATCCGGTACTCGCTTTACACTGCGGAAATTGGATACATGAATAACAACTTTCTCTGCTGTCTGTATGCCATATTCGTTTCGCAAATGAGTCGATTCTACTTTTTGATATACTCGCTCATCAATAAAATTGTACAATACTTCAATTTGCTTATTAGGATGAATTACATCATATGTTTGTTGTCTTAATGATTCTGAAACTGCTGTCACCACATCTGATTTTTCAATACCGAAACGGATGCTATCTGTTAAAGATGGCTCATATCCTAATACAGTAATATCTGTGCCATGTAAAGTAGTGACAATTTTCACATCTCTTCCGCTCATCTGTTTTGCTAAAATTGCACATACAGCATGTGGAATTGCATAGTGCACATGCAGCAAATCTAATTTTTCCCTTTTTATCACTTCAGCCATCTTGCTGCTTAAGGCAATATCATATGGGGGATATTGAAAAACAGAATATTGACTAACCTCTACTTGATGGTAATAAATATTGTGATACATTTTTTTCAATCGAAAAGGAAGGCTGGATGAAATAAAATGAATTTCATGCCCTTTTTCCGCGAGCATTTTCCCTAATTCTGTTGCTACAACACCTGATCCTCCAACTGTCGGATAACATGTAATTCCTATTTTTAATTTCTTCATTCTTTTCCACCTAATAAATCATGATGCAATAATAGCGGCTTTTTCTTCATAAACCCTTCAGCAAAAGATACTCCTGCTTCTTGCCCAAAGAGTTTTTCCCGTGCTTGAATGTTTTCGATATAACCGTTAACAAGCGGTGTATCCACACTTTCTGTTGATTTAATAAATTGGCTCTTATAACAATTTAATGCATCGATTTTTTGATTCATATATTCACTTGTATCAATCACAAAATCCGGCTTATGAAAACCGTTGATCATATAATAATAGACATTCTGCACTCGATGTGCCAATCCGTTTTCTGTCTGAATATTTATTATTCCTGCCGAAAATACTGCTTCATCTACTAATTTCGCACAATTACCATGATCTGGATGACGATCGAATAAAAATGGAGCAAAAACGATTTTAGGCTTATATAGACGGATAATCTCTACTATTTTTTTGATTGAAGCTTCTTGTAAAAACAAGCCTCTATCTGGAAGATCGAGTGTGACTCTTTCCGTAATGCCGAGAACGTTCCCTGCTTCGAGCGCTTCTTTTTTCCGTATATCGATCGTCCCATTTGAAGACAGTTCACTTTTTGTTAAATCGCAAACAACAATTTTTTTGCCTGCTTTTGCGTATTTAGCAATTGTTGCCCCCATCCCTATTTCCACGTCATCGCTATGTGCGCCAAATGCTAATATATCAATAGTCTCCCATTTACTTTTCTTTAAATTTTGCTGTTTTTCCATGTACAACATTTCTCCATTCTATATCACCGTGCTCAAGTCCTCGGATTAATACTTCCCCTGTCCCCATATTGGTTGCAAGTGGAACTGAATATACATCACATAATCGTATTAATGCGGTAACATCCGGTTCATGAGGCTGAGCCGTTAATGGATCTCGAAAGAAAAAAACCATATCCATGTTATTATTGGCAATTTTCGCCCCTATTTCCTGATCGCCGCCAAGGGGGCCGGAATGAAAGCGATGTACTTCTAATCCAGTTGCTTCTTTTATTTTTAAACCAGTTGTTCCTGTTGCAAATAAAGAGTGTTTTGAGAAAATTGATTCATATGCAGTCACAAATCGGACCATGTCATCCTTTTTTTTGTCGTGAGCAATTAAAGCAATATTCATTTTTCACACCCCTATTCCATAATATTTTCAAGTCCGTAAACAAGCACATTTACTTTTAATACTTCTTCTACCGCCAATTTTACACCTGACATAAAGGAAGTGCGATTATAAGAGTCATGTCTTAGTGTTAATGATTCTCCATCTGCGCCAAACATAACTTGTTGATGGGCAATTAATCCAGGCAAGCGAACAGAGTGTATGCGCATTCCATCAAAATCTGCACCTCTTGCTCCAGGAATCGTTTCTTTTTCTTCTGGGTGCCCTTGTTTTTTCGTTTCCCTAACTTCCGCAATCAGTTCCGCTGTTTTCACAGCTGTACCAGATGGAGCGTCCAATTTTTGATCATGATGCAACTCGATAATTTCTGTATCTTGATAATATTTTGCAGCAAGCTTGGAAAACTTCATCATAAGAACTGCTCCTACTGCAAAATTAGGTGCGATAATGCAGCCGCGGTTCATTTCTTCGCATAAATTTTCTAATTCCTGCAAATTTTCTTTCGTAAAGCCAGTTGTGCCAACTACTGGGCGGACACCGTAGCTAAGAGCTGTTCTTGCATGATGCATGCCAAATTCCGGTGTGGTTAAATCAATCAACACATCTGGTTTTTCTGTTTGCAAACAAGTGTCAATATCGGTATAGATCGGCACGTCATAGGAAGCAAACCCATCTAATTCACTTAATTTTTTTCCCTCATATTTATGATCCAACACACCGACTAATTGAAAATGTTCAGTACGCCCTGTTAAATAAACTGCTTCCTTTCCCATTCTTCCTCGTGCTCCTGCAATGACAATTTTGACTTTTTCCAATGTAAACGCTCCTTTATGTATGTTCTATGTAATTATGTTGTTGTTTTAATAACTCATTACTGCTTTTCTATGTCCAGCTACAGCACCTAGCCTTTATGAAAAATAACCCTTTGCCATGAACATTTTTCTTCAAGGCTGAACTAGGCGCTTCCCCTTTCTTATTGCTCTTTTCTTGTCCAACGATTTTTGTCTCTTGTGTTAAATTTGTGCATGACTCTATCATGTGCTTCCTCTAAGTCTATATGTAAAGAATTAGCAAGGCAAATTAATACAAATAGCATATCTCCAAGTTCATCGTTGATTTCTTTTTCTTCTTCTGTTGTTTTCTTCGGCTTTTCCCCATAATGATGATTTATTTCACGTGCCAGTTCACCTAATTCCTCTGTTAACCGCGCTAGCATCGCAAGGGGGCTAAAGTATCCTTCTTTAAACTGTCCGATATATTCATCGACTTCTTTTTGTAATTCTTTTAATGTTTTCTCTTGCTTCACCCATTCCACCTCATACCGTAAAGTATTCAACACATCCATTTACATGTTAGCTAATCTAATAGGTTTTTACAAACATTTTAGCATTTCTTTTAAGAAAAGTGGAAGCGCCTTGTTCAGCCCCGAAGAAAAATGTTCTCATGACTCAAAAAGTGTTTTTTACTTTTAGAGGCATGAGGTTATCTTTCACAGGGGCTAGGCGCTGGAGCTAGACACCTGTCATACTTAAGAAAACTTTTCTTATCTTTAGAAAAAACCAAAAGGAACAAGAATGCACGACTTCTTGTCCTTTGTTTTTTCATATAGAGTTTGTTCAACAGTTCTTATTAATGATGTTGATGGATTTCTTTCACTCGATTATCTGTTGGCAATAACAACGTTAATAGACCGCATAGCGGTAATGCACTGCATAACAGCATGATGGTTTGCAAGTCATACTTATCTCCAATCACCCCTAAGATAACGGCTCCAAGTGCGCCCATGCCAAACGCTAATCCAACAATTAACCCAGAAACAAGGCCAATCATACCTGGTATTAGTTCCTGTGCATACACAACCGTAACACTAAAACTCGACTGAAGAATAAATCCAATTATCATTAATAAAGGACCAACTAAACTAAGCGGCATATGAGGCACTAATAACGTAAACGGTGCAGCTCCAAGCATGGAAAACAACAAAATTGTTCTTTTTCCATATCGATCCGCTAATGGTCCGCCAAAAAAAGTGCCAATTACTCCTGCTAACAAAAATAAAAAAACATAAATCTGCGCTGAACGAATTGATAGTTGAAATTTATCAATCAAATAAAAATGAAAAAAATTACTGATGCCTGCACCATACCAAGATCTAGCAAAAACTAAAAAAATTAATAAACTAATGGCGATCACAATTTCTTTATTGATATAAAGCGGCTTTTTTGCTTGGTGGTTTTTTTTAGGTGCGATTATTTTCAACTCGCCTTTATACCAGTTGGAAACGGAAAAAAGCACAACTATTCCAATGGCAGCTAGCAAAGTAAACCAGATAGTGCCAAACTGGCCAGTATAAGTAAAGATAAATGCTGTAAATAACGGCGCCATAGATTGGCCTGCATTGCCGCCAACTTGATAAATGGATTGGGCAAGCCCCCTTTTTGCTCCCGCAGCCATATAGGCGACACGTGATCCTTCTGGATGAAAAATAGCAGAACCGAAGCCAATAAATAGTACAGATAAAAGCACAAAATAAAAATTAGTAGAAATTGCCAGTCCAAACATGCCTAATAAACTAAAAATCATAGCAACTGGCAATAAATAAGGAGCCGGGCGTTTATCTGCCAATACACCAAAAAATGGCTGCATAATAGACGATGTAATATTAAGAGTGAACGCAATCCATCCTACTTGTGTATAGTTAAGGTTCATCGACTTTTCAATAATTGGAAATAATGCAGGTACGACCGACTGCATACAATCATTCATAAAATGTCCTAAACTTATCGCAAATAATATATTATAAACCGTTATTTGCTGTTGCTTTTGTAATACTTCTGCTGTTTGCAACATACCCCTTCTTTCTTTTTGCAAAAATAGATAATAAATCAAATTACAAATGTTATTATACATCGGAAAAGAAGGAAAAAATAGGTATGGTAAAGATTTTATAAAAATCATTTTCTACAGCAAAAAAGGTACGCTGTTATTTGTAACAGCGCACCTTTTCTATAATTAACATCTATCCATTTTTTTCTATAAAAATTAATCTTGTCTTTGCATTCCTGTATAAATTAGAATCAAACGAATTAATTCTAATACAGCAACAGCAGCTGCTGCCACATACGTTAATGCAGCTGCATTTAATACTTTTTTTGTTTCTCTTTCTTCGTTATTGCGGATAATTCCTAATGAAACTACTTGATCCATCGCACGGTTGGATGCATTAAATTCCACTGGCAAGGTAATAAACTGGAACAACACAGCTGCAGCCATAAATACAATTCCTAACAGAACAAAATTGGATAACCCTGCAAACATTCCAATTAAAATAAGAATCCATGAAAAGTTGCTACCGATATTCGCAACTGGAACTAATGCATGACGGAAGCGCAAAAAAGAATAATTCTGCTGATCCTGAATGGCATGTCCTACTTCGTGTGCAGCAATCGCAGCTGCTGCAACAGAATGTCCATGAAAATTATTGGTCGAAAGACGAACCACTTTTGTTCTTGGATCATAATGATCAGATAATACGCCTCTTGTTTCTTCTACTGTTACATCATATAATCCATTAGCATCTAAAATTTTTCTTGCAACTTCTCTTCCTGTCATATACGAAGAAGAAGCTACTTTTGAATATTTTTTATAAGCACGTTTAACTCTAAGATTGGCGAAGAGAGGAACTAAAAGGATGATAATAAAATACACTAAAAACATACATTTCCCCCTATTTCATGATGTTATATATTTTTATTGTAAGCAGGGAAAATACTAAAGTCAAATTTTATGATTTGATTTTCTTTGTCTCTTCTTTTCTGCTTTATCCCCTGCATATTTTCTCCAGCCAACGTAAGATAATGTAAGAATAATAATACTTCCTGTTGAAATAATCATCCACCAAAGAGAAGGATCTGTTTCATCTTCATATACTTGATTAAATACATTTTGCAGCTCGGATTGCAAGGTGATCAATTCCTCTTGTTGATCACTATTGCTAAATACTTGCAGACGATACGTATCAATAAACTGTACAAGTGCATTTAACTTTTGAAACTGCTCTGTCGCTACATCAAGCTTTAAACTCGGGTAAATAATGTCGTATAAAGAAAGAAAGGAATTCATCTTTTCTTCAAAAACTTGTTTGTCCCCATTTTCAGCTGCTTCTTTCATCTCGTTGTATGTCGTCATAACAGGATCCTTCATTTGTGTCCATAAAGGCTGCTGTCCTGAAGAGATGGCATCTACAACAAGTCGAAACTTAGTTACTGCAGAAATGCGTTCCTCTACATTCATGGTTGTATTGGTGGTCGCTTCAACAGCTTCATCATGTGCAACTGTAACAATTCTTAATTCATCCATTGTGAAAGGATTTTGTTTAACTGTTATGTCGCTAAATTGATTAGAAAAATAATCTAGTATTTTTTTTGCATCTTCATATCGTTCGGATTTTACAAGCTGCAACGCTTCGTCCGATAATGTGTCTAGTTCATCTATAGGCGCATTTTGATCTGTATCTGCATATACAGAAATCGAAATAGGTAGCAAAAGCACTAAAACACTTACGAATACAACGAATTTAGCTTTCATCCCATGTCCCTCCTTGGTCTACTATTAAAAATGTATGACGAGGTGGACAAGGTTAGACTATTAATTTTTTTGTTCTTATGCTGGAACTCTCACTTTAATGTACTAAATTCCAATTCAATCGATCCTTTTTTTGTGTAACATAATATATAATCGCGATGCTTGCTATACTTAACCAAAAGGTAAAATAACCAATTTGCGCCATGTATTGATCTAATACTTTATAACTAGGCATCATAAAAAAAACATAATCAATGATATCATTATGCAACGTCCAAATCGCTGCTATAATGAGATGCTTTACTTTTATTCGGTAAAAAGGCGCATATAATAGACCTTGCAACGCCATCGCCCCATGTGAAAATATCAACATAAGCCCTGCTTTATCAACTATTCCAGTCTGATAAAAAACAAGTAGATTCATGACAACAGCCCATATTCCGTATTTAAATAACGTAATTGCTGCCAACGCTTCAAATAACGGCCAATTTTTTTTCAATAAAAAAGCAAAAAGAACGATAACAAAAAATAAACTTGCTGTTGGACTATCTGGCACAAAGGCTAAAAAAACAGTCGGTGTTTCTTGTAATTGAAATCTATACCAATAATATCCATAAGCTGTTCCTAACACATTAATCACAAGCATTAACATTAAGAAAGAACGATTGCTTAATATATAATACAACGATCTCATGTATGTATTTTCCTTTCCTTGTATTTGTTGATTTATTTTATCATACGATCATATTTAGCGGAAATTTATTCTATTTCAACTTGTTCTAAAAGAACAAAAGCGCAAGCGCCTTGAACAGCTCTGAAGAAAAATGTTCACATGACTCAAAAAGTGTTTTTTACTTTTAGAGGCATGGGGTTATTTTTCACAAGAGCTAGGCGCTGGAGCTGGATGCGGACACAACCGCCAAGTTATCCACAATCCCATTTCGTTTATAATTTCCTAAACGACAAAAAAAGTGACGGGAACGAATAAACAACCCCATCAAAAACCAATCAAGTTGTTTATTCGCTCTATTCGTCACTGTTAATTAGTACTTTGAAAATGCTTTAGTCTACTCGTTAATTCTTGAAACAACTTTTCATCTCCATTATCCAGCGCTTCATCAATTAAGTGAAGAAGTTTCTCTTTTTGAAATTTTTCAATGCTTGTTACAAGAAATTGTTCGGCAATCATTCTGTCTTTTTCACTAATTTGTAATTTTTTTGGCAAGTATGGATTTTCGACCAAAACGGCTGCATATTGATGCGCTTGATTAGAAGCAAAAAAATTCAACTGAATATAAATATCTTCATCTCTGTTTAAACGAATATCGTGAAAGGACTTTTCTGCATCGGTTGTCATCACATTTTCTTTATAAAAGCGGAATGGAACTTCATCCACACAATGGGTGGACATCACCAATCCTCGTGGACATCTTTCCGCATTTTCAACAAAATGAACTTTTTCCATTAATTGATCATGACTCATTAAATAATTTAAAATCCAAACACATTCCCGTCTCTTTAATTGATAATGATTTAAAAACCAACGAATGAAGTCTTTTTTCTCGTTGACAGATACAGGGGTTTTCATTTTTTTATTTCCCTCCTCTGTTTCCAACTAATTTTTTAAGTTTCTCCAAACTCCCTACCATAACAATTCCCATTCTCCATAAAACCGTTTCCTTTTACCAGCAAAACAACTAATACGATTCATCTGCTAACTGATCAAGTATTTCTAAATACTCTGCATTGCTAGGATCTGTTGCTAATAGCTTATTAAAAATTTCGGCAGCTTCCTTTCTTTTTCCTTCTTCTAAAAGAAAATATCCATAATCGTAAAGAAAATCTGGTAGTTCTTTAAAATAAGTATATGCTATTTCATATTTGTTTAATGCCTCTGAATATTTTTCCAATCCTTGTAAAGATTTTGCTGCATCCCATAGAAAGGTTGGTTCTTCAATATTTTGTTCATCCATTAATTCAATTAGTTCCATCACATCATCAAATCTGTCTTGTGTGAAAAATAGTTTATTTAATAACAGCACTGCTTCTATAAATTCCGGATCTATTGCCAAGGCTTCACGAAATTGCTTTTCTGCGTCTTCTTCCTTTCCTAATTTCAACGCCAATTTTCCACCATATAAATATAAATCCTTATTAAATTCATCTTGTTTTATTCCGTCTAAAACAACGTCATATGCTTCTTTTAGCATTTCTTCTCCTTCATACGCTTTCGCTAAATATAAATATAAGGAGTGAAAAGATGGATCCAATGCTTTGACTTCTTCAAGATGATGAATGGCACTTTGGTTGAATCCCGCTTGCAAAGATGTTAAGCCAAGATTAAACAGTGTATTTATTTCAACTTTCTCTTCCAACGCTTTTTTATAATACGTAACTGCTTCTTCAAATGCGCCGCCTGCACTTAAATTATCGGCAATTCTCCCATTTACATTTACGCCGCCAACTACTGTTTGAACTGGAAGAACGACTTTATAAGCACGAATTGCATCAAACAGCTTCCCTTGCTCTGCATATAATTCTCCTAATGCAAAATCAATGATTACCTCTTCTGGCAACATCTTTTTTGCTTGCAGCAGCTTTTGCTCACTTACTTCATACAAACCATCCATTTGGTACAGATCCGCCAACAATAGCAGAGCTTGGGGAAAGCTTGCATCCTCTGTATTTATCTTTTCTAAAATGGAAATAGCCTCTTCTTCATTGCCAAGTTCCATTTCCGTTTCCGCTAACAGAACCATTAGCTCTCCTTCTTCTGGATAAGCATTTAATAACAGATGAAATAATTGTTTTGCTTCTTCTAAAAATCCTAGTTGAAAAAGCTCTTCTCCTAATACAAATCGTTCTTCATTTGAACCACTTTTTACTATATCTTTATAATATTCTAACGCTTTTTCTTGTTGCCCTTCTTCTAATAATGCAATAATTTCATTTACTCTTTCCATGTATTTTCCTCTCTAAACTCCCCCTAATGCAAAAAAGGAAGGTACTTTTACTTCTATCTGTTCACCAAAACCAGGACGAAAATAAACCTTTTCTCCTGCCCGAATACAAACACCTTTATGAATCGTAAATTGTATTCTCTCATTATGATAAAGAAACAATTCATTTTGTTCAATATTTATGTTTGAACCATTTTTTTCATAAAGATTATACGTCACCTCTCCTCCTTGATACACATTTCCTTTAAGCGGGTAAATTCCCATCTTTACTAAAGACGGATATGAAATGACTTCTCCTTCTTTTACTTCTTCTGTAATAGAAGGAAGTTTTTCATCTCTCATAATGGTGGACCAAACGGCAAGTGCTTTTTTCCTTTCCTGCTCTTCTTCTATTAATACAACAGGTACAAGAGGACAATTATAAGGAAACATCGCTTCCTTTATCCACCCCCAAGGAATTTTGTTTAAATCATTTTTATCCGTTATTTCAACAAAAATAGCAGGAATCTTTTGCTTTTTACACTTGCGGATTAAAGAAACGGATAATCGTTTTAACGGAATTTGAATACTGATAATATAATCTAAGGAACTGTTTAGCAAAATATTTTTCGTTTGTTTTAATTGCTGCTCTAAATCTTTTTCTTTACTTATTGCACAGCAGGTTAAAAAAGTCGTAACGCCTCTTTTAATCAAATTATTTTCAATATAATTCCTCTGTTCTTTTGCGGATGTTAATGTTGTGACATGATTATCTAAAATAATTGGTGTTGGGGTCATAATATACGGCGCTCCGTCCATTCGAACACAACGATACTTTTGAAAGGCAGGCTTCATCATTTCAATTCGATTACCTTGCACTAAAAGGGATGTTTTCGTTACTTTCTGTTTTTTTAAAATATGAATGTTTTCGATTATATATGCCATTGCATCACCACCAATCTTTTTAAGACAAGCTATGCTTTTAATTGGCATTATATGACTGAAAATTCAAAAAAGCAGCAGCACCTTGAACATTCTATTGCCCGCCGCTCCTTACAAAGGGTCGTTCCTCGATAGACAAACGTTGTCATTCAGCCTGAAATTTTGCAGTCTTACTTTTTCGAAAATCTGAGGGACTGTCTAGACAGCCCCATTATCTTTCATTTCGACTCTTTCTTTGTCTACTATCCTTCCATACTATCTTTTTTTACTTTCTCTTATTAGATGACATGAAAATTTCACAGTCCTCTACACTTAAAGGCCTACTAACTAAGTATCCTTGAAGTTCATCGCATTCCATTTCTTCAAGAAAGGATTTTTGTATTTCATCCTCTACCCCCTCTGCAATAACCTTGCAGTTTAATGATTTGGACATCATTACAATCATTCTAACTATTGCTGCGTCTTTCTCACTCTTCTCTAACGAAGTAATAAATGAACGGTCTATCTTCAGTCGATCAACTGGAAATTTACTTAAATAATGTAGTGATGAATATCCTGTTCCAAAATCATCTAACGCTATTTTAAAGCCCATTTGTTTTAACAAGGTTATTTTAGCAAGGTTATTCTCAGTTTTCCCCATTGCTATACTTTCTGTTATTTCTAATTCTATATTATTGGGATTTGCACCAGTGTCTTTTATTATTTCTGATACCATATTAATAAAATTATCATGTTGAAACTGTAGAGAAGATATATTTACGGCAATCCTTAATTCTGAGAATCCCTTCTTACTCCAGGATACAGACTGCTTACTGGCCTCTAATAAAACTCTTTCTCCTATTAATAAAATCAAACCAGTTTCTTCGGCAATCGGAATAAAATCGGATGGCAGTACCATTACTTTTCCGTCTCTATTCCAACGCAGTAAAGCTTCGACACCTACAATTTCATTCGTATGCAAGGAGATTTGCGGCTGATAGTGTAATATAAATTCATTACGTTCTAGACCCTTTCTTAAGGAACTTTCTAACTCCATGATAGATTTCATACTCATTGACCCGTTATAAATCATATAATGATTTTTTCCATTTTCTTTAACCTTGTACATTGCTGTATCAGCTTTCATTAATAGTGTATCCAAATCTCTGCCATGGTCAGGAAAAATAGATATCCCTATACTTGGGGTGATATGAAGTTCAACTCCCTTAATATTGTATGTTTCTCTTAAGCTAGTTAATATATTTAATGCTATTCTTTCAATATCCTGCATATTTGCATTTTCAATTAATAGGGCAAACTCATCTCCACCAATGCGGCAAACCACTTCATGTTGGGTTAAACATTTTACTAGTCGTTCTCCAACTTCTTTTAACAGTAAATCGCCATAGGAATGTCCCAGACTATCATTAATATGTTTAAAACGATCCATATCAAGAAGCATAAAGGCTAATTTCTTATCATGAGCATTGGTATTGTTAATCGCCTGTGAGAGTCTTTTTTCCATATATCTGCGATTAGGTAAACCTGTAACTACATCATGATAAGCTAAGTACTCCATGTTATTTACGGTTACTACTAGTTTATCGGTTCTTTCTTTTACTTTAATTTCTAAATTTTCATTTAAATGGTGCAAATCAGCAACTAATTTCTCATTTTCTATTAAAGTAAATATTTGTCTCAAAATTAAAAATAATATACTTATAAACAACCCCAATAACACTGGATGAGATTTGTATAACATAGATATTACATACATAGAAAATAGCAATACAGCCAAATAGGGGATACTTTGTTTTAAAAGGAGATTCTCTTTTTGTTTACTACCATATGTTTTAAACTCTTTTGCTGACTTTCCATCATGATAAATCCCTGACAACCCAATCAATAATATCGAGAGAATCCAAAAAGGCTCGTTTATACTCCCTACCGAGTATATTTTCATAACTGTTAGATAGTTAAAAATAGTATCTGCGATTATCTGGATAAATAGTCCAGACACAAGTAAATAATTTGTCTTTTTGGACAAGATACTATAAGAAGTCATAATGATGCTTAAGACCCCTACAAGTTCAATAAGATCCAATATTGGATAAAGCAACTCGATAATATTAAAAGTTATTTTCGCATGTTGATTTAGCAATGGTTTTATTAAGAAAATCCAGCTAAGAGTCGTTGCTACAGACATAGCTATTAACATGTCGAGACAGAAACGGATCGTTAATAAATAACTCCTCATTTCATTCATTAGTACAAGGAGTCCTATAAAATAAAATCCATTTTGTGCTATCCAAAACGTCACCGCTAGTCTATTCAATCCCTTACCTAGATGAAGAATAAATTCATTATAGCTCCAAAGGATGGTTCCAATGAGATAACTAAGTATCCCTAAACCAAGAAATAACCAGAAACTTTTAGCGGATCCTTTATGCTTAATAAATGTGGAAACGAGCCATCCAATAGATGCACAGCAAGCAATGATTTGAAAGGTCACTCCGCCCCAATCTAATAATTCTTGTTTATTTCTAAATACTAAATTCCAAAGGAAGTTTGCAAGAATAAAAATAACGATAAAAGAATATGCAAACCTTTTTGTTCTAACTTTGAACATGTATTTCTCCATTCTTCTTTTATTTAAGCTACCCTGAAAAGAAGTTCCGCATCGTGAATACACTACGCTTTCCGCTGACGAACTGTCAAGCCTCCTCGCTCGTCCTTCCCTGCGTAGTCTTGGTAGCTCGTTTTTCCGCAGAAGTGTCTAGGCTTTTCTGTCTAATCAATATTTCATAAAAACAACATTACTATAAAACAGATCCTTTATTTAAAAATCAGATTCCTTTTCGTATCATATTAACTTAATAACCATGGGTATTTTTCCTTATTACGGTAAATATCTTTAGGATAAATAATCGCAGGAATCACATAATCCCCCTTATAATAGATTTTATTACTAACTGACTCCAAAGGAATTTTGTATACAGTTTTGAGTGCTTTGTAAAACACTCTTTCAAGGAGTACTACACAATAACTTATATCATAGTATTCCGAATAATTTACGAACACAGTTAAAAGTCTATCCAGGTTCTTTCCTCTAAATTGCTTTAATATGGCCACCTTATCAATTTCTACCACTGAGTTTGGCTTACTTTTAATAGATTCAATCTGATGAAAGGGAAATACTGTATTAATGTTATTAGCAGGATCTAGAATATAAGGCTTAAATTCAATGGTTCCTACTTTTTGATTATGAGAATTTTGAATGATATATCGATCGCTCTGACCATTTGAATTCTCTAATCCATAACCCTTTTCAAGCCAACATTCCATCCAAATTTGGTTAAAATCATTTAATAGTGCAAAGGAATCAACTTTTATGTACACTTTTCTTTCCTCCTATAAAACATAAACTTATAATTTTACTAGTAAAGTAAGCAAGGGCTATTATACCTATATTTAAGTTACTAGTCTATCTCTAATTATATAGAGAAGTAACCTCTTAAAAAATGGTTCTTCAGAAAACTCCGCCGAAAAAAGTTTGAATATTCCGTTAATTAAATTTTAAATATCTCGTAAATTTCCTTCCAAAATTAACATTATCGTTTAATAAAGCCTTTATAAAAAAGAAAAAAGGGATCCAGAAAGTCAGTGTAAACTGACGTTCTGGATCCCCCCCTTCTTCTTACATCAAACTATTTAAATGCTCAAAAAACGACGGATAAGAAACAGAAATTGCTTCTGCGTTTTCCAAAAAAAGTTCGCCTTCGCAAATAACTGATGCAATTGCCAGCATCATACCGATACGATGGTCGCCATGACTGTTAACTAAAGCGCCTTTTAAAGGAGTTCCGCCATGGATAATCATGCCGTCATCTGTTGCTTCAATATCAGCACCTAGCTTTTTCAATTCATTTACAACTGTATCAATGCGATTTGTTTCTTTGACTTTTAATTCGTGTGCATCTTTTATTACCGTTGTTCCGCTTGCTTGCGTTGCTAATAAAGCGATAATTGGAATTTCATCAATTAAACGTGGAATGATATCTCCCTCTATCGTAATTCCTGACAAGCTGCTTGTTTTTACAACAAGATCACCAACCGGTTCAAACACTTCCGATTCGTCGAACTTCACTGCAACGGTTGCACCCATCATGTTCAACACATCCATAATTCCAGTACGAGTTGGATTTAATCCTACATTTTTTAACACGATTTCACTGTTCGGCACAATACATCCTGCAACAAGGAAAAATGCGGCAGAAGAGATATCTCCAGGAACATGGATTTCTGTACCTGTTAATGTTTGGCCACCATTAATATGTATCTCTTTTCCTTCAACTGTTATATCGCCGCCAAAGCGTTTAATCATTCTTTCTGTATGATCTCTTGTTGCAACAGGTTCAATAACTGTTGTTGTACCTTCAGCTTGTAATCCGGCAAATAACACAGCAGATTTCACTTGAGCACTTGCTACAGGCAGCTGATAAGACATGCTGTTTAATTGGCCGCCTCGAATAGATAACGGGGTAAACTCTCCATTATTTCTTCCATCAATACGAGCTCCCATTGTACGTAATGGATTAACCACCCTAGTCATTGGTCTTTTTCCAATTGACGAATCTCCAATGAGTGTACAATGAAAATCTCTCCCTGAAAGAATACCTGATAATAGACGAATAGTTGTTCCCGAATTTCCAACATCCAATATATCTTTCGGTTCTACTAATCCATCTAACCCATTTCCTTCGATGATTACTTTTTCGTCTTTATGCTCAATTGTTACACCAAGCTTTTGAAAACAAGAGATTGTACTTAAACAATCCTCTCCCATTAAGAAATTGGTAACGGTTGTTCTGCCGTTTGCAATCGCCCCAAACATAACAGAACGGTGGGAAATTGATTTATCTCCCGGAATAAAAAGCTCTCCTTGTAAGCTGGTTGGAGTTGCATTTAATTTAATTGGTTCCATTCTTATCACCTTTTTATTTATTACTTTTCAATTGTCGTGCCGTAATTAGAATATGACGCAATGCATTGTTGTGCACGCAATCTATCTTCATCCGTTTGAAAACTAATGACTAATATTCCGTTTAGTTCTTCTCTCGTTTCAATAATACGAATATTCGTGATACTTATTTTTTCCTTTGCTAAATACCCTGTTATTTCTGAAATAACACCCGGATAATCAGGAACATCTACATATAAATCATAAAATGCCGGTATAGCTCCTTTTTGATTTTGCGGAAGTTCATCTCTTACGTTTTTAGCATGCTGAAAATATTCAAATAATTCACTGGAATTTTCTTCTTTTATTAAGGAAATCACTTTATCCATCTCATGCTGCCAATCATTTAAAAGCTGAAGCAACACTTCTTTGTTATGCAATAAAATGTCACGCCACATAGCAGGGCTGCTTGAGGCAATTCTTGTTATATCTCTAAAACCTCCTGCTGCCAGCCTTGTTACAAGATCATTCTTTTTGCTTGTATGGTCTGCCTGATGTACCAATGACGTGGCAACAATATGAGGCATATGACTAATAACCCCTGTTAATAAATCATGCTCATTTGATGTAACAATAAGAAATTTAGCTTTTGTACCTTCTAACCAACTTTTTAAACTATTTATTTCTTCTTCTTTTGTATCTTGCACAGGTGTTAATAAATAAAAAGCATTTTCAAAAAGTAATTCTTTTGCAGCAAGGACCCCGCTTTTATGGGAACCAGCCATCGGATGGCCCCCGATAAAAGTTACGCCTTTATCTAAAAGAATTTGTGCCTTCTGAACGATCTTTCCTTTTGTACTGCCAACATCCGTTACAATAACACCTTTTTTTAATGGCATTTCAGCAAGCATATTAATGATTATTTCTGTTTCCTTGACAGGTGTAGCGATTATGATTAAATCAGCATGAATTGCCCCTGCCATAATCGATTCTGCCTTTTCATCTATCACACCAAGCATTTTTCCGAGCTTGACATTATGTTCCGAAACATCGTAGCCAATCACATAACTTTGTGGATGCTTATCTTTTATACCTAAAGCTAACGATCCACCAATTAGTCCCAATCCTATTACGAAGACGCGGCCATTCACATTGCTCACCGCCTTCTTCTTTTATAAAATTACAAAACAACAGCTGCCTTCTCTTCTATAAACTGAGACATTACTTTTATTAATCCTTCATTTTGTTCTTTAGAGCCAACTGTAATTCGAACAGATGTCGGGAAATTCAACGGCACTCCTGATCGTACAATATAGCCATTTTTCATGAAGTATTGGAATACTTCATTTCCATCCACTTTAAAGTCGATTAAAATAAAGTTCGTTTGTGATGGAAAATAAGTTAAGCCATGCTCTTCACAAAATGCATAAAATTGTTCCATGCCTTCTCTATTTTTCTTTTTACAGCTTTCGACAAATTCCTGATCTTTTAATGCTGTTTCGGTTGCAATTTGACCTAATGTATTCACATTAAAAGGTTCTCTAATCGGCTCTAATGATTTGATAAATTCTTCATTAGCAATACCGTAGCCTACGCGAAAGCTCGCAAGTCCATATATTTTTGAAAAAGTTCTTAGAACGATTAAATTATCAAACTGTTTTACGAGTGTAAGCGCATCGTAATAATCTTCCGCCACTACATATTCGTAATACGCCTCATCTAATACAACTAATACTTCCGATGGTACAGATTTTAAGAAGGGTACAAGCTTTTCATCCGAAATATACGTACCTGTTGGGTTATTTGGACTGCATAACCATACAACACTTGTATTTTCATCGATTGCAGCAAGCATTCCGTCTAAATCGTGATGCCCTTCATTTGTTAATGGAATTTCTCTTACCTCTGCTCCATCAACAATTGCATTATGTTTATATTGGCCAAATGTATGGGATGCCATCACCGTATTTAAACCAGGCTTTAACAAAGCACGAGAAATCATTAAAATAATTTCATCTGAACCATTTCCGAGTACTAACTGTTCTGGAGCAACTTGTAAAAATTCAGCTAATGCAAAGCGTAAATTTGTAGCATAACCATCTGGATATAAAGCAAAAGAGCCATCTACATTTTGGAGTGCCTCCTTCACTTTAGATGAACTGCCAAACGGATTTTCATTGGAAGCCAGCTTGACAATTTCATCTAAATTAAACTGTTTTTTTACTTCATCAATTGTTTTTCCCGGTTGATAAGGAGTTAAGTTTAGTAATTGCTCTTTCCATTTCATACTATTCACCTCTGAATTATGTTTCCCTTTTTTACGCTCGTGTTTCATTCTCTTTCAGATCTGGTCGCAGTTGAACCGCCTTTTCCAAATAAATATGGTTGATTTCTTTTTGTGATACAGTTGTATTTACATGGAACATGATGCGAATGCATTTTTTCAATGACAAAGGAACATTGATTTCTTGCATACACATTACTGGTACATATGTCCAACCTTCTTGTAAACGAATGACTTTAGCAGGGAAAGCTGCAGTAATATCATCTGTGACCGAAACAAACACAGAGGCAACACTATCCGCTTGTATGTCGTTTAAACGAATCATTTCTTGTACAAGCCGTTCTGTTGCCTGAAGGATTTCATTTTCTTCATTTTGTTCTACGGTTATTGCCCCCCGCACTCCTCTAATCATTTACATTCTCTCCATCCTTAAATAATTGTAGCTCTTTTTTGATTTCTTCTTCACCAAATTTTACTATAACCGGTTTGCCAATGCTTTCTAACAATACAAAGTGAATATCACCATTGACAGACTTTTTATCTTGCTTCATGCGGTTGATTAGTTTATCTGTCTCTAAATGTTCTGGAATCTGCACATCATATTGCAGCTTTGTCAGCCAGTTTAACCATTGCTGAAAAGAAAAATCAAAGCCATATTTCTTCTGACTTAATTTCATGGCAAATACCATACCGATGACAATTGCTTCCCCATGTGTGATATTTCCATAGCCCATTTCTGCCTCAATAGCATGACCTAAAGTATGGCCAAAATTCAAATATGCTCGAATACCTGCCTCTTTTTCATCTTGGCTTACAATATTTGCTTTAATTTCAATGCCTTTTTGTAGTAAAGAAGCCCATGTCTTCTCTGGTACATTTGCAAGATCTGTTATATCTTCCAAAAGCATGAAGTAAAATTCAGGATCGCTTATTAATGCGTGTTTCATTACTTCACCAAACCCGGATCTGATTTCTTTTAAAGGCAATGTTTGTAAATAAGCTGTATTATATATAACAGCTTCTGGCTGATAAAAAGCACCTATCATATTTTTGCCTTGAGGATGGTTAATCGCGACTTTTCCACCCACAGCACTATCATGCGCTAAAATCGTTGTTGGGAGCTGAATAAATGGAATTCCACGCATATAAGAAGCTGCTACAAATCCTGCTAAATCACCCACTGCTCCACCACCAAGTGCTAAAACAAAGGATTTACGATCCAGATTTTGCTCCAACGCAAATGTTAAGCAATTATAATACACTTCAAATGTTTTCGCCTTTTCTCCAGCAGGCACGGTATACGTGACATAAGCAAAAGAATCTAATTCTTGCTGTAGAGAAGCTAAATGAAGCTTCTCTACTGTTTCATCCGTAATGATTAATATTTTTGTCGTGCAAGGATAATGTTGTTGCAATATAGACGGCAGCTTGGTATGAACATTTTCTCCAATCAAAACATCATACATTTTAGATTCCGTTTTAACGGCAACTGTTTTCATTAAAATTCCCTCGCATACGTACGATGGTCATTAATATTGTTCAATAATGCATCAAATCTATCCGCGTAAAATTGATCAATAATGGCACAAGCTAATTCCCAAGCAACGACATTTTCTGCCACAACTGCTGCTGCTGGTACTGCACAGCTATCCGATCTTTCAATGCTTGCAGCAAATGGCTCTTTTGTTTCAATATCAACACTTTTTAGCGGTTTATATAAAGTCGGGATTGGTTTCATTACGCCTCTGACTACAATTGGCATTCCAGTTGACATTCCGCCTTCTAAGCCGCCTAATCTGTTTGTGCTGCGTGTATATCCTTTTTCTTCATCCCAAACAATTTCATCATGAACTTCACTGCCAGGTTTTCTTGCAGCTTCAAAGCCGATGCCAAATTCGACCCCTTTAAATGCATTGATACTCATAATCGCTCCTGCAAGTTTTGCATCAAGCTTACGGTCATAATGAACATAGCTGCCGACACCAGTTGGCATTCCTTCAACAATAACTTCCACAATTCCACCAATGGAATCACCATTTGCTTTTGCATCATCAATTGCTTTCATCATTTCTTTTTCGGCAATTGGATCTATACAGCGAACAGGTGAGTTTTCAGAAACTTCGACAACTTGATCAATGGAATCATATTCAACACCTGCAGATTTTACACCACCAATTTCTATTACATGTGATGCTATTTTAATCCCAAGTAAGGAAAGTAGTTTTTTGCCGACTGCACCTGCAGCTACTCTAACCGTTGTTTCCCTTGCGGATGACCTTTCCAACACATTTCGCATATCGCGATGGCCATATTTAATCGCACCGTTTAAATCTGCATGTCCTGGTCTTGGACGGGAGATTTTCCGTTTAATTTCTGCATCTTCCTCATTGATTGGTTCTTGACCCATAATTTTTGTCCAATGCTTCCAGTCATTATTATCGACTATTAAAGATACTGGTGAACCTAACGTATATCCATGTCTGATTCCTCCGCCAATCTCCACAGTATCTTTTTCAATTTGCATTCTTCTGCCACGTCCATGGCCTTTTTGTCTTCTTGCTAATTCTGTATTAATATCTTCTGCTAATAATGGCATTCCTGCTGGAAGACCCTCAATAATTGTTATAAGTTTGGGACCGTGTGATTCCCCTGAAGTTAAATATCTCATTTTTCGAATCCTTTCTCCCTTCAACGCTTTAAAGGAAATATGTTTCAATATACCATACGATTGATGATAAGAATAGTATAAAAAGCAAAAATAATAAAAAAGATAGCTAACTTTTACGAGTTTTCTGTCTTCTCCATCACTTATTTACTCATATGTATATCATAAACCATTTACTATCTTTTTAGTTACACTCTACATTAACGAGCATTCAAGTCAACAAAGAGATGAAAAGCTTTAATTTGCTGATTTATTGAACTTCCTCTTAAAGCGCAGATTATATTTTTTTATAAAAAAAAGTGTCTTCTGTTGCTAATCCATATTTGCCTGGATTAAAGATCTGTTCGGTACTGCCTACAAAGAAAACCCCGCCAGGACGCAAGGCAGCGGCAAATTTTTGATATAATTTATCTTTTGCCTCTTCTGTAAAATAAATAAGGACATTTCGGCATACAATTAAATCATACGATTCCTGAAAAGGATCTGCTAATAAATTTTGTTTTTTAAATACAACCGATTTTTTTATTTGTTCACTAATTTCATAAAAGCTTCCGTTTTCGATGAAATATTTTTGCTTTTGCTTTGCCGGAACCTCATTTAACGCTCTTTCCACGTAAAGGCCAGCCTGTGCCTTTTTAATCGCATTTTCATCAATATCCGTAGCTAATATATCATATTTTGGGAAAGCTGAACTATTAGCAAGAATCATAGAAATCGTATACGGCTCTTCACCTGTTGAACAAGCTGCGCTCCATACTTTCAGCCTTGATTTACTTTTATTAATTAGCCCTGGGAGTATCTTTTGTTCTAATACTTCCCATCTTTTATAATTACGATAAAATTCAGATACATTGATCGTCATTCGATCCAATAATTCTTCCATTAGTTCTTTATTTTTGCAAATCGCCTGAAAATAGTCACGAAAGGACGTGAAGCCTCTTTTTACGTAAAGAGATGTTAACCTTCTTTTCATTTGTGCTTCCTTATATAAGGATAAATCAATTCCTGATGTTTTGTAAAAATTACTGACAAAATCCTCATAATCTTTTTCCATTCTTTCCCCTCACAACACAACGGTAATTTCCTTTTTTTATAGTATAAACGATAATAATAAAAAAGGGAGATATAATTCATTAAGGAAACAAGTCTAACTTTAGAAAGTTATACTTCCTTTCCTTAATGAATCCATTTATTTGTCGCTTTTTCATATTCTATCAATTCCTCATCTTTAAAAAACAAAGCAATTTCTCTGGCAGCACTTTCAAATCCATCTGATCCGTGAATGACATTTTTGCGCATTACTACTCCAAAATCACCACGAATAGTACCTGGCAGTGCTTCCAGCGGATTTGTTTTCCCCATCATTAAACGTGCTTTTGCTATCACATCTTCCCCTTGCCATACCATGGCAAAAACAGGACCAGAAGTAATAAACCCGACTAAATCAGAAAAGAATGGTTTTTCAACATGTTCTTGATAGTGTTTTTCAGCTAACTCTTGTGAGATATGCATTAGTTTAGCACCAACTAACTGAAAGCCTTTTTGTTCAAAACGTTCGATAATTTTGCCTATTAGATTCCTTTGTACACCATCTGGCTTTACCATTAAAAACGTTCTTTCCATAAACTCACTCCCTATAAGAAAAGCGCAGGCGCCTTATCCTCATGCTTGAACACCCTTCTAATATTTCCGTTTCCCAATATATTTCGCAATTTGAATTAGTGCATTTTTGGACTTGTTATTCGGCAGAGATTCAATCGATTTTAATGCCTTTTCTAAATATAAATCACTAATTTTTAAGGAGCGCTCTACCGCATCTGAATTTTTAATAAGATCAATGATTTCTTGTAGCTGTTGTTTTTCTATGTCTTCATTCACCGTTATTATTTTATCGCGAAGCGCCTTATTTTCCATCGCAAAAAGAACCGGCAATGTAATATTTCCTTGCAGTAAATCCCCTCCAGCAGGTTTTCCTAACACTTTTTCTGTTGCGACAAAATCAAGGACATCATCAATAATCTGAAAAGACATTCCCACATAATAACCAAATTGATAAAGTTTTTTCTGATACTTTTCTTCGACCCCGGAAACAATGGCACCGACTAAAGAGCTTGCAGAAATTAAAAGGGCTGTTTTTCTTTTTATTCTGCGAAAATAATCTTTGATATTTTGATCAAAACGATATTTATCTTTTATTTGCTGAATTTCTCCAATACAAACTTCTACAATAGTATTTGCCAATACTTTATGCGCAGCGGTGTTTTCCAATTCACTCATTACCTCTAATGATCTGGCAAATATATAATCTCCTGTATACATGGCGACTTTATTATCCCATTTAGCCTTTATCGTTGGTTGTCCTCTGCGCAAATCAGCGTCATCGATTACATCATCATGAACTAAAGACGCCATATGTATTAATTCAAGCGAAACAGCAGCTTTTTTTATAACAGATAAATCATAATGACCAAATTTTCCTGCCAGCAATACAAATATTGGTCTAATTCTTTTTCCCCCTGCTTGCAAAAGATGCAAGGAAGATTCACGTAATAAAGAAGAATCAGCATTGACTGTTTCTTCTAGTGTCTTTTCAATCAATTCAAGATCTGAGTTCAAAAATGAATACATCATTTTTAATTTCACAAACAACTCACCTGTCTTTTACCTTCTATACGGATTATGCTCGTACAGAAACCTTATTTTTCTTTATGTCCTATATGAACGGCTGCAACCCCTCCACTGTAAGGTTTGTATGATACGTTTATTAATCCAGCTTGTCTAAACATATTAGCAAGTTCCTTCATTCCTGGAAAATCGCGTGCTGATTCTTGCAGCCAAGAATATTCTTTATAGCTTTTGGCAAACAGCTTGCCAAATAGAGGCATCACAAACCGAAAATAAAAATAGTAGCCTTGTTTAAAAACAGGCATCGTTGGCTGAGATGTTTCTAAACACACAACCATTCCTCCTGGCTTTACCACTCTTTTCATTTCTTTTAACACTTGCAAATAGTCTGGAACATTTCGTAAACCGAAGCCAATTGTTACATAATCAAAATGATTATCAGGAAATGGAAGCTCCATCGCATTGCCATGTATTAATTGTATATTTGCATATTTTTTTGTCTTCTCTTTTCCGATACTCAGCATATTTTCACTAAAATCTAGACCGGTTACATTGCCGTTTTGGCCGACAGCATCTGCCAAGCTAATGGTCCAATCAGCAGTACCACAGCAAACATCTAAAGCAGATGAACCTTTGGACACATTCATTTTTTTCATTGTATCTTTCCGCCAAATTTTATGTTGCTGAAAGCTAATCAATGTGTTCATTTTATCATAATTACCATAAATTTTTTCAAAAACATGGTGGACTTTCTCTTCTTTTGATTGCTGTTCCTGCATGGTATTACCCTTCTTCCACATACGTTTGTTATTGTTTACATTAATAAGAAAAGTGGAGGCGCCTTGCTTAGCCCCGAAGAAAAATGTTCTTCCTTGCTCAAAAAGTGCTCTTTACTTTTAGAGCCAAGAGGTTATCTTTCACAGGGGCTAGGCGCCGGAGCTAGACAGTTATCTAACTTGAAAAATTTTATACTTTCTTATCTGCTATGAAAAGCACAGGCGCCAAGCTAGACACCTGTAGAACTTCAAAATTTTACACTTTATTATCTTTTAATATGAGCTGAACCTTATTTTTTACTAAGCTGTTAATGGATGCTGGCAGCAATTCTGCTGCTTTTTTTAATTGATCACATAGAGCAAGCAAATGCTTTTCTACTATAAAATGAACATTGGATTGCTGTTTATCTTTTGCTGTCGTATTGTCTAATAGCAATATATCAATCACATTAGACTTCCCCGTTTTTAAGTATGTATTTTTTTCTTTTATTAATTTATTGATTATTAATAAAGAACGAGAAAAAGCCTTCCACTCTTCTAATTGAAAACGGGTAAATAGTTTATCTAACAATATATACTCTACTATTTCTATACTTTTAAACAATTGAA
Source organism: Niallia yueguangensis (assembly GCF_052663115.1). Lineage (NCBI taxonomy): Bacteria > Bacillati > Bacillota > Bacilli > Caryophanales > Bacillaceae > Niallia > Niallia yueguangensis. The sequence goes on along the minus strand of NZ_JBQTCX010000004.1, from coordinate 94,587 downwards.
AACTATTTTTTTGCTTTTTTTGATAAAGCATGATTTTATGTTCGTTTATTTCCTTAATAGCTTCAGCAAACATTTTGATCATAAAAGTATCCTCAGCATCAGCCAACAATTTATAATAATGGCCACTGTAATAATCTCCTGCTAATACAGTCAGCTGCCTAGTCTTTTCCATTCCTTTGCTGCTGTTATTTGTTACAAGTTCATGGGTATCAAGGGCAATTTGAATTAATATAGTCGTAGTCGCGTATATTTCTACTTCTTTATCTGACAGTTTCGATTCTTGTAAGGCCGCAACTATTAAATAAAGTTTATCCTCATCCATACTCGGTTCAGGAATATGTTGAAACAAATACGCATTAGCTATTTTTTTAAAAACTTTTTTTCTTACATTCTCCACCATTTCTTGTGTTATTGCCATGTTATCACCCTTGTTCCCCTAATAATTATATTCTATTTCTTTTTGTGTAATGCTGTTTTCGTATAGATTGTTGCTTTTAAACGCGCAGCCTGAATACACTTCGCTTTCCGCGGGCGAGCGTCGAGCCTCCTCGTCGCATACGCTCCTGCGGGGTCTCGTCTTTCTCGCATTCCCACAGGAGTCTACGTGTATGCAGACTGCTAAGAAACCTTTTCCAAATGTTTATGTAAAAAACAACAAACTTTGAGAAAACAGCCTTATATAAAGACCCGATAATTATAACATAAAAAAGTGTTTTAATTTATAATTGCTTTGAAACTGCAAAAATCCATCTAAATTAGAGGGGATCAATTAAAAAAGCTCACGTCCTGTGAGCAAAGTTGAATTCACCACACCCTGTGAAAGTCCAGAAAATAGGCTTCACTGCCTAACTTCTCTTTTTAGCTTCCTGCTTATTTTAAAAAGGATAGCACTTCTGCTCTTGCATCAGGATTAGCGGCATATTTTCCACGTACAGCAGTAGTAATTGTTTTTGTACCCGGTTTATTAACCCCTCTCATCGTCATGCACATATGCTCTGCTTCAATTACAACCATCACCCCATGAGGTTCTAGCATTTCATTAATTGTATCCGCTACTGTTGTTGTAATCCTTTCTTGCAGCTGTGGTCTTTTTGCGACCGATTCAACTGCTCTTGCTAATTTACTTAGCCCGGTCACCTTTCCGTTTCTTGGAATATACGCTACGTGAGCTAATCCATAAAAGGGAACTAAATGATGTTCACACATGCTATAAAAGGGAATATCTTTTACTAGCACCAACTCTTCATGATCTTCTCCGAAAATTGTTTGAAAATACTCTTTTGGATCTTCTTGTAATCCAGAAAAGATTTCACTGTACATTTTCGCAACCCGTGCAGGTGTATCTAGTAAACCCTCTCTATTAGGATCTTCTCCAATTGCTTCTAAAATTAATTTTACAGCATCTTCAATTTGCGCCAAGTTTACTTTAGCCATTCTTTTTCCTCCTAAAGCCTTTCATTCCGTTTTCCTCTACTCATATTAGCATAATCGACCACGTAAAACTATGAAAGGTTAACCCATAGAATAATTTTGTGTAGTCCTTTCACTTTTTATAAGGAATCTATCATTATTTCCAGTTAGCTTTCTTAAAAATACATATAATAAGGAGAGTAATCTAAAAGTGGAAGTTTGTCGACTGTTTATTTATGCTCAAGTGGTATTTTATTCGTAGGTTGTCTTTATATCCATCGGCACTAGTACATTTTTGTACATCAAAGCGAGTCAAAAAAGTAAAAGGCGCTTTAGCATTCTGTATTTTTGACCATTGAGAAAGTGGAGTATTTCCTCTTACCGCCATCTACCTTCAAACATTTTATACTTCTTATCTCTCAAACAGAAAAACCGCGAATAATCGCGGTTTTCATTTAAATACGTTGCAATAATGTATGTAATTACTTCACTGCGTCTTTAAGTGCTTTACCTGGTTTAAAAGCAGGAACTTTGCTAGCTGCAATTTCAATTTCTTCACCTGTTTGAGGATTGCGTCCTTTACGTGCTGCACGCTCACGTACCTCAAAGTTACCGAAACCGATAAGTTGTACCTTATCCCCATCTTTTAATGCATTTAAGATTGTATCGAAAACAGCATCAACTGCTTTAGTAGCATCTTTTTTTGATAATTCACTTGCTTCAGCAACTGCATTAATTAATTCTGTTTTGTTCATGCCTTTCACCTCCTCCCAAAAGTTTCAAATAAATCTTCACATTCATTTCCTATCATTATTTGTAAACAATTTTTCGGAATTATATACGTCATCCCGAACTTTTTCTTAAACATGGACTATAATAGTGCATGTATGAGAATAAATCAAGTAAAAAGCTAATACTCTACCTTTAAAAAAAGCGTTAAGTTGCTTATGTGACGCTAATTCCTTTAAAAGATTATCATAATCATTAAATCTTATCAAGAAATTTTATCTTAAATGGCGAGAAAACCCCCGTTAACCACAAAAAAGAACCCTTAATAGAGTTCTCCTAAAGTATAATAGCAATTAATCCTCCCGATCCTTCGTTAATTATTCTTTCAAGCGTTTCTTTTAACTTATATCTCGCATTTTCTGGCATTAAAGAAAGCTTTGCTTGTATACCTTCCCGTACGATGGAACTCAAGCTTCTTCCAAATATATCAGAATTCCAAATGGATAATGGATCATCTTCAAAGTCTTGCATTAAGTATCTAACAAGCTCTTCACTTTGTTTCTCTGAGCCTATAATTGGAGCAAATTCTGATTCTACATCCACTTTTATCATATGAATGGATGGAGCTACAGCTTTCAGTCTTACACCAAAACGGGATCCTTGTCGAATAATTTCCGGCTCATCTAAGCTCATATCAACTAAAGAAGGCGCTGCAATTCCGTAGCCTGTTTGCTTTACCATTTTTAATGCATCTGAAATTTGATCATATTCTGTTTTCGCATGAGCAAAATCTTGCATCAGTTCTAATAAATGATCTTTCCCTCTTATTTCTACACCAACAATCTCCTTTAAGATTTCATCATATAGTTCATCAGGTGCAAAAAGATCAATTTCTGCCACCCCTTGCCCCATTTCAATACCAGCTAATCCAGCTTTGTCAATAAACTCATAATCACTAAATTGCTGAACCACTCGATCTACATCTCTTAATCTTTTAATATCTTTTACTGTTTCTTTCACCGCATCTTGATAGTTATCGCGCAGCCAGTGATTTTCTCGCAGCACCATTACCCAACTTGGTAAATTTACATTTACTTCTAATACCGGGAATTCAAAAAGAGCCTCTCTCATTACATTTAAGACATCAGACTCTCTCATACTTTCCACACTCATCGCAATCACCGGGATATCATATTTTTCCGTCAGTTCCGCTCTCAGCGCTTCTGTATTTGGATGAAATGGTTGCGCACTATTAATGATCATAATAAACGGCTTACCAACCTCTTTTAATTCCTCTATTACACGACTTTCTGCTTCTAAATAATTACTTCTTGGAATATCTCCAATCGTACCGTCTGTTGTAATGACAACGCCAATTGTACTATGTTCTTGAATAACCTTTCTTGTACCAATTTCAGCTGCTTCATGGAATGGAATAGGCTCTTCATACCATGGTGTATTAATCATTCTCGGACCATTTTCATCCTCATAACCCTGTGCTCCAGGAACAGTATATCCAACACAATCGACAAGTCTTATGTTAACGTCTAATCCTTCATCAACGGTTACGGAGGCAGCTTGGTTTGGAACGAACTTCGGTTCTGTTGTCATGATTGTTTTTCCTGCAGCACTTTGTGGCAGCTCATCTTTGGTACGTGTACGGTCTCCTTCATTTTCCATATTAGGGATTACGACAAGTTCCATAAATTTTTTTATAAAAGTTGATTTTCCAGTTCGAACAGCACCTACTACTCCTAAATAAATATCGCCGCCCGTTCTTTCGGCAATATCTTTAAAAATATTGACCTTTTCCAAGTGATCCCCTCCTGAACTTTCCCTAGCATATGGGATGGTAAAATACTATATGACAATATATATTTATGACGTTGTCCTATCTCTTTATGACTGATTTTATAAAATTCCCTCCTCCTACATATATTTTCATTCCGTATTCCGTTAACGAAAGATCGTCATACTTATCATGTAAAGTTTTCGTTTATCATTCAAACCGGCAATGATCCGTTTTTTTACATGTCATTATTTTTGTGGCTGTTTTCGTATAGATTGTTGCTTTTAAAATCGCAGCCTGAATACACTTCGCTTTCCGCGGGCGAGCGTCGAGCCTCCTCGTCGCATACGCTCCTGCGGGGTCTCGTCTTTCTCGCATTCCCGCAGGAGTCTACGTGTATGCAGGCTGCTGAGTACTTCTTTCCCCATTTTTTCACATAAAAAAACAACAAACTTTGAGAAAACAGCCTTATTTATACTCAAGTTCATCAATTAGCCTTTAAGAGGTTTTTCAATATCTATCTAACTTGAGACTTATAAATTCTGGTAAAAATTAAAAAAACCTTCTCTTCAATATATTCTTGAAAAGAAAGGTTATGACATTTTCCTATAAAATCTAGAATAAAAAAATACCAAAATAAAGTAGGGGAAACTTTATTTTGGCAATCATTGACTATTGTACCCTAACCCTGTTCAATCCACCAGGTTGCTTCGTTGCATTGTATGCTGAGCCTTTTAAATCGCTTCATTAAAATGCCTATTTTCTTTGAAAAAATACAGTTTTTTTTTACGTTCATTCTATGTACTGGGAGGCAAGGATGTTTAAAAATCTTCCATCTCATGCGTTTTGCCTCTTTCCATTAAACTGTCAACTGCATCCTTTGCATTTCCGCCATTAAAGAGCACATTATACAAGGCAGTAGTGATCGGCATTTCAACTTGATATTTCTGTGAAAGCTGGTAGGCAGCTTTTGTTGTCCGGATTCCTTCGACAACCATTCCCATATTCTCTAATACTTCCTCAAGGGCACAGCCTTTTCCTAAAAGGTTTCCTGCCCTCCAGTTTCTTGAATGAACACTTGTACAAGTTACGATTAAATCACCAATTCCTGTTAATCCAGCAAATGTTAATGGGTTAGCACCCATTTTCGTTCCAAGCCTCGCCATTTCAGCTAACCCTCTTGTAATCAAAGCAGCTTTTGCATTGTCGCCATATCCTAAACCATCTGTAATACCTGCGCAAACAGCGATAATATTTTTTAATGCTCCGCCTATTTCTACGCCAATAATGTCAGGATTCGTATATACTCTAAAATTTGAATTAATAAATAAGTCTTGGACTTTTTCTGCTTCTTCCATGTTTTTAGACGAAACAGTAACAGTAGTTGGATGACGTAAACTAACTTCCTCTGCGTGACTTGGACCAGAAAGTACGACAATGCTTTTTATCAAGTCAGCAGGAATTTCTTCTTCCATAATTTCAGAAATTCGCAGCAATGTCTCAGGCTCAATCCCTTTGCTGACATGAATAAATGTTAGTGGTTTCTTAATAAAGCTTAGCATTTGTCCGATTACTTCACGTATTGCTTTTGTAGGTACAGATAATACAATATAGGAAACATCTTTTAACGCTGCTTCTATAGAAGTAAAGCCATGTACTTCTAGTGGAAGAATAATACCTGGCAAATACTTTTTATTTTCATGATGTTGATTTATTCCATCTATTGTTTGCTGATTTTTCCCCCATATTTGGACCGTATGTCCATTATCGGCAAGTACTAATGATAATGCGGTTCCCCAACTACCTGCACCTATCATTGCAATTTTATTTTTCCCGTCAGCCATTTTTAACACCTCTTTTTATTTTCGTTCTCTAGCAAAGATTTTAATTGGTGTCCCTTCAAAACCAAAAGCATCCCTTATTCGATTTTCTAAGAAACGTTCATAAGAGAAATGAAGCAGTTCTGGGTCATTTACAAAAACAACAAATGTTGGAGGGCCAACAGCTACTTGTGTTGCATAATAAATTTTTAATCGCTTTCCTTTGTCTGTTGGAGTTGGATTCATTGCAACCGCATCCATAATGACATCATTTAATACACTTGTTTCGACGCGGCGTGAATGATTTTCACTAGCCAAATTTATCATTGGAATAAGTGTATGAATACGTTTTTTCGTTTTTGCAGATAAAAATACAATTGGAGCATAATCTAAAAATAAGAAATGTTCGCGAATATTTTGTTCAAATGCTTTCATTGTTTTTTCATCTTTTTCGACTGCATCCCATTTATTGACAACAATAATAACCGCTCTACCTGCTTCATGAGCATAGCCAGCAATCTTTTTATCTTGCTCAATAATTCCTTCTTCACCATCGATTACAACTAATACAACATCCGATCTTTCAATGGCTCTTAATGCACGAAGCACACTGTATTTTTCAGTACTTTCGTACACCTTGCCTTTTTTTCTCATTCCTGCAGTGTCAATAATGACATAAGGATCTCCGTTCACTGTTACTTGAGAGTCAATTGCATCCCTTGTCGTTCCCGCAATATTACTTACTATCACTCGCTCTTCACCAAGAATAGCATTTACTAATGAAGATTTCCCAACATTTGGTCTTCCAATTAAAGAAAACTTGATGACGTCATCACCATATTCCTTTGTTTCTCTTTTCGGAAAATTCTTTGCTGCTTCATCTAATAAATCACCTAATCCTAAGCCATGAGAACCTGAAATAGGTACTGGTTCACCAAAACCTAACGAATAGAAATCATAAATCTGCTCTCTCATTTCAGGATTATCAATCTTATTAACAGCAAGTACAACAGGTTTTTTCGCACGATATAAAATCTTTGCTACTTCTTCATCTGCAGAGGTTACCCCTTCTCGACCATTTGTGATAAAGATAATTACATCCGCTTCCTCAATAGCAATTTCTGCCTGCAGTCTGATTTGATCTAAAAATGGCTCATCGCCTATATCAATTCCACCTGTATCAATTAAATTAAAGTCATGATTTAACCATTCTGCCGAGCTATATATACGATCCCTTGTTACTCCCGGAATATCTTCTACTATCGAAATACGTTCTCCAACAATTCTATTAAAAATAGTGGATTTGCCTACATTCGGCCTTCCAACTATTGCAATTACCGGTTTTGCCATCCTTTTCAACCCTTTCTTTTATGCTAAAATTCCTATAATACCTATTGTCAAAAGTAGAAATTAGCTCCATCCATATATCCGATTAGTTCAAACCAACAATAGGGGATGGAAGAATACCCCTGTTGGATGTTTCACTTTATCAAACGCTTAAAGGTGTCCCCCAATGGGCATCCTCCAACTTTCTGATTAGAAAGTTGGATTAGATCCCGTATACTAGGACACCCTCTAACTTATTTATTTTAACAAAGTGCTATATGACTAGCAAGAATAAACAGAATAAAAGAACAGACTTTTAATGTATTCATGATAGTTTTTGCTTTTCTTTTTCCATCATATAAATATGCTGTTCCCATTTTGCAAGATACTCTTTCACGATGTACAACGTGATAATGGAAGTAATGCTAATTAGTAAACAATCAAAAAAATGCAACGTTCCAATTGAATAAAAAACATGATACGGCTTCAAAAGCAATGCAAACAATATGTCGCCATTTATACTTCCAAAAAGGATTAACATTATTTGTTTAACAGGATTGCTATATAAAACCCTTGCTAGGATCATTAAAAAAATAGCTAACATCCAGTTTTGATTAAAAAGCATCCATACAGGGTCAAGAATTGCCAATAATTGAAACGTACAATAGGCAAGCATGGTTAAAAAAACACAAATAAAAAAGGAAAATATAGCTGTTTTTCTTAAACTTGCAGCATATATAAATAGAACTCCTAAAATTATCAATAATAACCAGGAGATAGTAAAACCCCCAACATTTAATTGATAGGGAGATATAATGATAGCTAGCAATAAACAAACAGAATAAGCAAAACGATATTTATTCTCTTTTTTCATAAAAAATGTAGTAATAATCCAAAGCACCCAAGTACACCAATAAAATGATGCCCCATCCATTTTCTCACACTCCTCCTCTTCATTATGGCTCTTTCTATAAACTTTAAACGAAAATGAATAATCTTCTGTAAATTTATCATCCTAAAAGAGGACAGACTAATAGTAGGAGGTGTTAGGAATGGGAAGAGACAGACAAGAAAAGAAGTTGAAAAATAGTAAGCGAGTGGAATCAGATCGCGATCAAGCATTGCATTATCCAGGTGCAACTAAAATGCAAAGCCCAGAAGAAGCCAGGGATTTAAACGATAATAAATAAACTTGTTTATAGCAAATTGAAACTTTGATAAACCGGGTGTGATCTTCCCCTTAAAAAAGAGAGAGCAAGCAATTCGTTCATTGCCGCTCTCTCTTTTTACATAGATTATTTCTTTAGTTTTTTAAGCTGCTCCCCAATCATATCTCCTAATTGGAAACCTTTTGACTCTTCAGGCAACTCATAAACCTCTTCATCATCTTGTTCTTTTTCTGTCAATTCTTTAATGCTTAATGAAAGACGCTGTTCTTGTTCGTTAACATCTAACACTTTCACTTGAACTTCCTGACCCTCTTTTAATACTTCATGGGGTGTACCAATATGTTTATGGGCAATTTGTGAGATATGCACAAGTCCTTCCACACCAGGGAATACTTCAATAAATGCACCATAAGATACTATTCGTTTAACTGTTCCATCAAGGATGCTTCCCACTGCTGCTTTTTGGGCAATTTGTGCCCATGGTCCTGGCAATGTATCCTTTATCGATAACGAAATGCGATCATTATTTCGATCAACACTTAATACTTTTACATTTACTTCTTGCCCTTCTGATACAACATCAGAAGGATTGGATATATGTTCATATGATAATTGAGAGATATGAACTAATCCATCAATTCCACCTAAATCGACAAATGCACCAAAATCGGTAATTCTTTGAACTACACCTGAAATCGTTTGACCGACTTCTAATGAATCAAGTAAATTTTGTTTTTGTTTGCTTTTCTCTTCTTCAATTACAGCGCGATGGGAAAGAATTAAACGATTTTTATCTTTTTCTAATTCTACAATTTTAAAAGAGATCGTTTGTCCTTTATAGTCAGAAAAATCTTCTACATAATGTGCCTCTACTAAGGAAGCAGGAACAAATCCTCGTACACCAAGATCTACTACTAACCCGCCCTTTACTACATCTTTTACTTCTGCTTCAAATATTTCACCAGATTGAAACTTTTCTTCTAAACTATCCCAAGCTTTTTCCGCATCTACTTTTCTCTTAGATAAAACAAGTGCTTCTTCTTCTACTTTGATAACTTGAAGTTCAAGTTCATCCCCTTCAGAAACAACATCACTCGCTTTTTCAATATGCAGACTAGATAGCTCACTGATCGGGATTAGTCCATCCAATTTACTATTTTGAATTGCAACAATTACTTGTTTTTCTTCCACTTTTGTAACTTGTCCAATTACGTTTTGTCCTACCTCAAAATTATTTACAACAATATCATTTAATTCTTCAGACATATGTACTCCTCCTTATGCTTCACTAAACTAAAAGTTTAAAACAATCTAGTCAGGTTTCAAACCTAAAATGGTTTATCGACAAATATTTGTTTTCTTAGCCGCTCTCCTTCTTCAGATGCCATTTACTCAATAACAAACTTGCTCATTACAAGGTTTCGGCAGGATGATGGGACAAGCATTTTCGATCATCCTTTCTATTTGCAGCTTTATACTTTGTCAATAATCTGACTAATATGTTCAAAACATAATTGTTTAGAATTTCAAATTATTTGAATACTGCAAAATATATTTCTTTTATTTAACTTCTTATAAATAGCTGCTTTTGTCAAGTAAGAAAACTTCATTAGGAATAGATGCCGAAAAAGAATTCACAAAATGTTGAAATATCATTTTCGTTGCTATTCCTATGTTGTTTTACATCAATGTGTAATTTTTTCCACAGTAAGTTCCATTATGCGGTTTACTACATCTGTAATGGAAAGAGAAGTTGTATCAATTTCCGTTGCATCTGATGCTTTTTTTAATGGAGCAACTTCCCGTTCTGAATCTAATTTATCTCTTGTTGCAATTTCTTGCTTTAATAATTCTAAATCAGAGGAATAACCTTTATTAATATTTTCCGTATGACGGCGAATTGCCCGTTCTTCAACGGATGCTAACAAAAATACTTTTACTTCAGCAGTTGGAATAACATGTGTTCCAATATCTCTGCCATCCATTACCACGCCGCCGTTTACTGCAAACAACTGCTGGCGTCGAACCATTTCTTCTCGCACTAATTTATGCTTTGCAACAGCTGAAACAGAGTTTGTTACAGTACTTGTCCTAATTTCGTCTGTTACATTATTATTATCTAAAAAAATCAATTGTCCTTTATCACTTGGAAACAGTTCAATCACGGTATTCTCCAGCATTTTTATTAATGCTTGTTCATCTTCAAGATGAAGTTGATTCGTAATTGCTTTATAAGTTAGGGCCCGATACATCGCACCAGTATCAATATAAATATAACCAAGCTTTTCCGCTACTATTTTAGCAACCGTACTTTTCCCAGCAGCAGCTGGTCCATCAATTGCAATACTAATTTTTTTACTCATAAATCCTCCTGAATTATTGGTTTCATTAGAAAAATATAAGGACTTGACAGTAGTCTACCTTAAAAAATTTTATGCTTTCTTTTAAAACCAATAAACGATTAATAATAGCTTAGAATGACGAAATGTATTCTAACACTCTCTATTTTAACATATTTTCATCCCTTTTTTCGATAAGAAAAGAAAACGTCTTTCTCTGTAAAAGATAGTAGTTGAGAAATTTTTTAATCATATAATAGAGAAAAAGACGAGGCAAATACTTTACAAAAGTTATTTGCTCGCCTGATTTGCATGATGGAACATACTTCGAATAAGGACTATTTAAATTAGGCTATGTTAAAGCTCATTGTTGTTTTTGGCACTATGTTGATCTTCGTTCCAAGCGTAAGACTCCTGCGGAAAATGCGAGTCAAAGGGAGACCCCACAGGCGCACAGCGCCGAGGAGGCTCCCGAACCGCCCGCGGAAAGCGAACGCCTGAAGCGGAAATCAACAGGAAAGTTTAACAGAGCCTTAAATTAAAAAGAATCACCTGATAGCAGCAGATATAATCAGTGTTGCTGGAATGTTTCCAATATTTTCGAAAAATTCGACTTTGAAACCCCTTCATATTGAGCCAATTCGTAAAGTTGAGGAAATATATTCCATGCATGAATCAACTGACTAATTGCCAAAAATAGCAATTGGATAACAATCACTTTAACTAACAACCGCTCAAACCTTTTCATTACAATCACTCCAACAAATTCTTGCTAAGAAAATTTTGTCCTTTACTTTCTTATTTTTATTATTAGAGCAATTTATGCAGTTTATTCAATTCTCGAGTCCTTTTTTCTTAAAGGATAATTGTACATCATAGCAAAAACGTAATATAAATTGCCGGTCACTTGGTGATACATCAAAAAATTGCAAGGAAACTTTATTATGCGTCTCATTATGTTCCCAAACTCTTATAACCGTTCCTTTTAATCTAGGATAATAGTATTCTCCATTTTGCAAGTGCAATACCATATACAATTCTAGAGCAGCACCTTCTTGTAAATAAGAAGTTTTCGGGACAATTAAAGCAGCTCCTCCTGCACTAATATCAGTAGTTACCGTTGTAAAAGGGGGAAAATCATTATTTAATGGATGGACGGCAATATCCAAACTTGCGTCAACCCGAACAAATTGTCTTCTCTGTATTTTTATTAATTGCTCTTTTGAAGGCATATGCAAAATAAGCATGGGAACATTTTCTTTTTTTCTTCCTAAAATTTCTGTTTGAAACATAAATACAGCACCTTCATTTGTAACAAAATTCACTTTTAATTGTGTGCCGTTTAATAAAAATGCTGTTTTATTTGTTTCTAAATGAATCGGATAATCTATATATAATTCTTTTTCACTTGTTTCTACAAGCTTGCATTTATATTGATCGGAGCTATCTGTATTAACCGGCTCTAGTATTAATGTATCTCCTATTTTTATCACGATAATTACCACTCTTTCTTTTGTAACAAATGACTTATAAACAGTTTTTCTACCATTTTTTCCTTTTATTATGGCATGTAACTTTCCTATTAAGCAATAGGATAGACTAAATATTCTGCGATAAGAGTCTTAATAATACGAAAAGGCTATAAGTATTTGATGGTAGCTTTTAATAAATCCAGCTTGTGCAAAGATTTATCCATAAAGTTCATCATATACTCATAGCCTTTTTTTCTGATTATTCCTTTTATTTATACTACTTCTTCATACACTGGTTCAGCATTTTTCAGTTTTTCTACTTTTTCTTCTATGCCGCTTTTAGCATTAATGTAAATTCTGTACGTATCGTTCCCAAGTGTACCAATAAATTCATAACAAAGGACTTCTTCATTTATGTCATTTATAATAATGGCTAATCCATCCTCCATTATTTTTACTTGTTTATTAATTTTTTTCTGTGCATCTGCTTTTGAGATAACAGGTTCTGCAATCTCTCTTTGTTTATGGGCCTGCAAATAATCCTCTGCAGCAAAACCAACAATATTTCCATTATCAAGAGCTACTTTCACTTTGGTGCTATCGGGATATATTTTTACCCCATCTATTTCTGTGACAAAAGAAAATACACCGATATTATTATATTGCATGCTTTCGAAAAGTGCGAGGTCTTTAAAATGATTGTCTTTTAAAAATTTCACCGCATTATTTCCTGCTTCATTTAAGCTTATCTTTTGTTTATTTACGTCTCTCGAAAGAATATACCAGATAGGATATCCACCTTTTTTTGTTATATCCATATTTGCTTCATGGTTTGAATCTTTGTCCAACAACGAAACACTATAGAAGCCATAATTAGAGCCTTTTCCATTTTCCGTTACTTTCGCTTCTATCTTTCCATTAAAATTTGCATACTTCTTAGCTGTTTTGACTGCTTCTTCTTTTGAAATGATGCTTCCTTCTAAATGTTTAAAATTTTCATCTTTTTTCTCCATATTTACATAGGTTGGTCCAAAAGAAGATTCTTTATAGCCTTCTACCTTTTGTTCTACTGTTTTTAAACCATCGACAATCGTATTGTCTTTTGCTTCATTCCCAGATGCTATTGCCATTTCCACATCCATCCATCGTAAATTATTTTTTAATACAATGTGTTGGACGTTTCGTAATTCATTTTGAATTTCTTCCGCTTGACCATATAAATTTTTTAATGAATTGTATTCTTTATCGGATAAAGGTTCTTTATTAAGATCTCTTACAGCTGTTCGATAGCTGAAATCGCCAATATTCGCTAGAAATTCTTCCGTTTTATTAAACGGTAGTAAAGTTAGGGGCAATTGACCTACATCACTATGCGCTTCAGAAGTTATTCTCCAAACATCTGCCAGCGCTGGCGATAATGAGTCTCTAGAATTCATCGCCAGAGTAGTTCCAATTTGATCATGCAATAAATCGATTTGATAGGTTAAGTCATGGAATGCTCGTTGATAACTGTTTTCTGCATTTATTAAAATAGCATTTTTTTCTTTATGTTCTTGATAGCCCCAAAATCCAACACCTGCAATTGCTATCACTAATAATGCGATTAATATTCCTCTTAACAATTTTTCCCACCTCTTTATTTACAGAAGATATGTTTTCCTATTTGTTTAATTTGTGGTCTCGTCCATATCCAACCGCTTGTTGCTGTATCTGGATTAAAATAATACAATGCACTACCAGTCGGATCCCACCCGTTAATCGCATCCAATACCGCTTCTTTCGCCGTTTCATTTGGAGTTAGCCAAATTTGTCCATCTGCTACTGCAGTAAATGCACGAGGTTCAAAAATAACACCAGAAACGGTATTCGGAAAAGATGCACTATTGACGCGATTTAAAATAACCGCAGCTACAGCAACTTGGCCAGTATATGGTTCTCCACGCGCTTCGCCATAGACAGCATTTGCCATTAATTGAATATCATTTTGCGAAAATCCATTTGGAACATTGGCAGCTGTTGGTTTATTTTTTGCTGCCCCTTCACCTGCACCTGCTGTTTTATTAGTTGTACCCTGTGTACCAGCTCCGCCAGTAGGCGCCTTTTTAGAAGTAGGAGTTTTTTGTTTATTTAAATCAACTCCACCATAATGGGAAAACTTTTTTCCTTGATTAATCTGATTCTTGACAAAATTCTCATTATATTTTGATGCATTTGCAAGCTTTAGTTTTGTTGTCCATCCTGCCAGTCCATCAATTGGTAAACCAAATTCATATTGGAAATTTCTTAATGCCCAATACGTCTGCCACCCAAAAACACCATCAATTTTCCCATTGTAAAAACCTAAATACTGAAGTCTCGCCTGCAGTTCAATTACATCATCGCCGACTGCTCCCTGTTGAATAACTTGATTAGAAAATGCATACGCTTTATGTTTTGCACCTTGTAACGGCGTCATCATTAGGCACAGAGAAAAAATGATGGTCATTTTTGCGAGTAATAATTTTTTATTCACGATTGTTACCCCCAGAAGTAAATACTATTAACATTAACCCTATTTTTTGTAGTAGTTGGTTTTTTATACAAAAAAAAAAAAAACAGAATGAGGCAGTTTCATTCTGTTTCTTTTATTCTTTTCTTCCCTTTATTTTTCAGAGTACTTAATAAACAAGAGGGTCGTGCATACTTTTCACAAAACATAATATCCCAAAGAATACAGACTGGTAATTTACTCCATCGGCATTTAGATTTCTCTTTTCTCTTTTCCCGTTGATCTTTGGTTGTTAATTCTTGTTAAAAAAGGAACACTCAGACATGAGATGGCAGCGATACGGAGGTCACGAAGCCCAGTACGCAGAAGAGGAACTATGACTGGACTGAAGAGACAACATAACGAAGATTTTCGACTGGTATGTTTGTTAGACTTTTGGAACACCCTCATTTAATTCACTTTTATATATTTTTGAAAATGTTCTTTACTTAATTCCCTTGCCATTCTTACTTTCCGCAACCCTATCCACCATAAAAAAAGCATAAACGGTGTTATAATTAGCAACCAGTTTTTTTGAATGGAAAGGATATAATCATAAATACCATGCAGCAAAACAGGAATAAACAACGAATAAAATACCCATTTACCTCTAGGCATCGTAAATTTTCCTTTTCCTAAATAGTACCCCATAATCACTCCGAATAAAGCATGGCTTGAAACTGGTAATAACGCTCTTCCTAACGCATATTCCACTCCATTTGCAATTAAATATAAAATATTTTCAACTGTGGCAAACCCTAAAGAAACAGACGCACCATAAACGATGCCATCATAAGGTTCATCAAATTCCACATGCTGATAAGCTGTATAATATAAAATAAACCATTTAAAAAACTCTTCTAATAAACTTGTTGAAAGTACGGCTCTCCAAATTCCATTGGTAAAAATCATTTCTACGTTTAAAACATATTGAATAAACATGATTGGAAAAACGAGTAACGCTCCAGAAATAAACGTTCTTAACACAAGGGAAATGGGTTCAGAATCATATTGATCTTTTAAATAAAAATAACTTAATAACGCTAAACCAGGAGCTATCCCAGCAGATACAATTGCCAACATATCCAAACCTCATTTCCCTTATTATACATTCTCATTATTGAGTTCGCTTTAAAATTTCCTCAGCTACTAACCCTCCATGAAAACGGCCATTTTCAATAAAAATTTCATTTGCATTATTACCTGCAGCTAATACACCAGCAACAAAAATACCTTTTACATTTGTTTCCATCGTTTCAGGGTTGTATATTGGTCTACCTGTTGATTCTTCCATTTCAACTCCCATTTTTTTAAGAAATTCATGATCAGGATGATAGCCTATCATGGCAAACACAAAGTCATTCTTTATTTCAAAAGATTTTCCATCCTTTTCGTAACGGAGTGTTTTCTCTGTGATTTCCATGACATTTGCATTAAATTCCATATGAATAATGCCATTTCGAACTAATGAATCAAATTCTGGAAGTATCCACGGTTTAATGCTTGTTGAATATTCACTTCCTCTATATAAAACAGTGACTCTTGCTCCTGCTTTTACAAGTTCAATCGCAGCATCGACACTTGAGTTTTTCCCTCCTACAACGACAACATCATGATCAAAATATGGATGTGCTTCCTTAAAATAATGCATAACTTTAGGAAGGTCTTCCCCAGGAACCTCCATATAGTTTGGATGATCATAATATCCTGTTGCTACGACAAGATAAGGAGTTATGTATTCGTTTTTTGTACTTTTTACGATAAATTCATCGTCTTTCGTTTTTTCTACTTCTAGTACTTCTTCATAAGCATTAATTCGCAGCTGTTTTCTTATTACGACTTCTCGATAATAGACTAAAGCTTGATTCCGGTTCGGTTTGTATTGCTCTGTTAAAAAAGGAACACCGCCAATTTCCAATTTTTCACTTGTACTAAAAAAAGTTTGGTGGGTTGGGTACCCATGTATGGCATTAACAACATTTCCTTTTTCAATAATAACCGGATTTAAATTTAATTCCTTTAAAGCAATAGCAGCAGCCAATCCACATGGCCCTCCGCCAATAATGATGGCTCCTTCTTTTTTCATAACATGTCACTCCTTACTAATTCATCCAGCCGGTAAGGGTTGGGCAAAACAAGCATTGTTTGTTTTTTCAGAAGGCACTGTTAAACGATCATGTTGTTTATGGGAAGGGAATCTGCGAAACTCCTGTGGAAAAACGGGCTGGCAAGACCCCCGAGTAGAGGTACGAGCGAGGTCATCCGCGGAAAGGGAGTGGATGACCTGACCTTTTGAAAATCAACAATAGAATTTAACAGAGCCTTTCAGAAAAAAATCTCCTAAAAATAGCATAGGAGATTTTCCGAAAATATACAATAGTTAAATAAGGATTTTAAATCCAGCCTCTGAATCTAGAAGCTTCCGCCATTTTTCTGACACCTACCATATAGGCAGCCAACCTCATGTCCACTCGTCTTATTTGAGCAGTTTCGTATATATTATTAAATGCTTTGCTCATTACCTTTTCCAATCTTTCTTCTACTTCTTCATCTGTCCAATAATAACCTTGATTATTTTGTACCCATTCAAAGTAAGAAACCGTTACACCACCAGCTGAAGCTAAAACATCTGGTACTAATAGGACTCCTTTTTCGGAAAGAATCCGTGTCGCTTCTATTGTTGTTGGACCATTCGCCGCTTCTACTACAATTTTTGCTTTAATATTATCGGCATTTTGTTCGGTAATTTGATTTTCAATAGCAGCTGGTACTAAAATATCGCATTCTAATTCTAATAGTTCTTTATTTGTAATCGTTTTGTTAAACAAATTCGTTACTGTTCCAAAGCTATCTCGTCTGTCTAATAAATAGTCGATATCCAAACCTTTTGGATCATAAAGGGCGCCATATGCATCTGATATACCAATAATTTTTGCACCAGCATCATGCATAAATTTAGCAAGAAAACTGCCCGCATTTCCAAAGCCTTGAACAACAACACGAGCTCCTTCAATAGAAATATTTTTGCGCTTAGCTGCTTCTCTGATACAAATAGTTACCCCTTTTGCTGTAGCCGTCTCTCTTCCATGAGAACCACCTAGAACAAGAGGTTTTCCCGTAATAAAACCAGGAGAATTAAACTCATCTATTCTACTATACTCATCCATCATCCATGCCATGATTTGAGAATTTGTAAACACATCCGGTGCAGGAATATCCTTCGTCGGACCAACAATTTGACTAATTGCACGAACATACCCACGACTAAGGCGCTCTAATTCACGAAAAGACATTTCTCTGGGATCACAGACAATCCCACCCTTTCCACCACCATACGGGAGATCTACAATGCCACATTTTAAACTCATCCAAATGGATAATGCTTTTACTTCAGTTTCTGTAACTTGCGGATGGAAACGAATTCCTCCTTTTGTTGGACCAACTGCATCATTATGCTGAGCCCGGTAGCCAGTAAAAATTTGAACACTTCCGTTATCCATTCGTACAGGAATCTTAACAGTCATCATCCGGACAGGTTCTTTTAATAATTCATACACTTCATCTGAATATCCTAATTTATTTAATGCTTTATGAATAATTGTTTGTGTTGATTTTAACACATTATGCTCTTCTTCCAATTGGTTTATGTCACTAGATTTTTTGGCTACCATTATTGATCCTCCTAAAAAACTACAAAATAATTATTTTTATAATCTTAGAAAAGTAGAAGCAAGTTCATAGTAAACTACTATTTTTTGTATGTTGATGTAGCTTTTTGTTATATAATGAAGATTTCGTTATGATTTTTAGACCATTTTCAAAACTAGTATACACGTTTCGATTCATAATGCAAGTATTCTATTTATTATCGAAACTGCCACTTTGTTACTATTATTAGTATGGGTAGATGTTTATTCCTCATTTATTTCATTATCGTATTTTCATCTGATAATACTCTGTTTATCCGTCATCTCCCCTATAAGTTTAATATGTAAAATGGGCTTAAACATATATCTTATCTAAGTGAATTTTATCCAATTAAAAATGGGGAAAATCTTGTTTCTATTTTAACATTTTTATAATGTTTTACCAGTAGCATGCACTTGTTTAATGTCTTTTTTCTGTAAATTTTATTTCCACCCTGTATCAAAAAAGGTGAAACTTCTATCAGTAGGGCTTTATCCTTACTAATAGAAGTTTCACCTTTCCTTTTTATATAGGCTCTGTTAAACTTGCCCGTTGATTGCAGCGAGAGGCATTCGCTTTCCGCGGGCGGTCTGGGAGCCTCCTCGGCGCTGTACGCCTGCGGGGTCTCCCTTTGACTCGCTTTTCACCGCAGGAGTCTCACGCCTTCCGCTCCAATCAACAAAGTATCAAAATCAACAATTAGCTTTAACACAGCCTTTATATAAGAACAATTATGCTGCTCTTATAAGGGAATTTGCTCCAGTTCATTTAAAAATAGGTTGTTATGATTTCAATAGCTTTGTTTTCACAAATTGTATTTCCATATTCTTGTATAAGATAAACACTAGTTAAGGAACATTCTCCATACTCCCCTAATAACGCTACCATTTGCTCTTCTCTTTTTGTCATTACATCAGCAAAACATATATAATAAATTCCATCTTTACAATAAAGGGATCCACCTTTAAAGCCTACATGGTCGAGCTGCTTGCATACTTGTATTACATCTTCTAATTCCTTAAATTCAAATAGCATATCGACTGTTTCTTCTACGGTTACCTGCATTTCCAAAAACCCTTCATTTAAGAGTTCCTCTTCGTCATTCTCTTGATCGCTCATCGTTAATATCATAACCATTCCCTGTGCTTTTAAAGAAAAAATTTCCACTGCAACAGAACCATTTATTTCTAATCCGAACTGATCATTTGCTTCCTCTAGCATTTCATGAAAAAAATACTGCCATTTCATCGAGTCTTTCCAAATATCATCCTTTGTTAAGCCACGTTCATATAAGTCATCAAAAGTCAGATGTATTTTTATTCTGTTATAATTTAATCTCTCTAAGCGCATGACATTGCCTCCTGCTCCTTGAAAAAACTCTTACTGTAGCTTATGAAGCAGAAAGAAAAGGGTGATTCGTTTTAAATGAACATGTCATGTATAAGTGTGTATTAAAAAGGAAACCAATTAGCAGCAGCCAAGAACAAAAGCGCAAGCGCCTTGAACAGCTCTGAAGAAAAATGTTCACATGACTCAAAAAGTGCTTTTTACTTTTAGAGGCATGGGGTTATTTTTCACAAGAGCTAGGCGCTGGAGCTAGATGCGGACCCAACCGCTAAGTTATCCACAACTCCGTTTCGTTTATAATTTCCTATAAAACAAAGAAATTAGAGGCTTTCATTTAATGACTTTTTGAACTTCCTTAATTAAAATTTTACTGATCTAGTGTATTTTTTATTTTAATAACATGTGTTTCTGGTTTTGCTCCCAGGCGCAGTGATACGGAGGTTGTTCCATAGCCGTTGCTGGTTAATATCGTTGTATCGCCAATAACTTTTGTTCTTCCAATCTCATATGGACCAAAACCAAAAATTCTTATTTGACCACCATGTGTATGTCCGCTTAAAACGAATGTAATTTGATCCTCTTCTTTTATTTCTTTTATAATCTTCGGATTGTGACTTAACAAAATTTTAAAATTTTCCTTCTTCACTTCTTTTAGAGTGCTTTCTAAATCATCCATTTCCATAGAATAATCTTCAATTCCAATTAAAGACCATTCTTCGCATTGTTCCGAATGAAAGGTTACTGCTTTATTGTCTAGTATGATTACCTTTTCTTCTGACAATAATTGTTTCAAATGATCTGTATTCACTTCATAATCATTATTTCCCCAAATAAAGTATACGTCTCCGATTTTTTTTAACTTTTGAATATTTTCTTTTACTTGCTGAAAACTAACTCCTTTTTCCAATAAATCTCCACCAATTATCACCATATCTACAATACCTATTACTTCCTCTATTACACTATCTGCAATACGTCTTCTATGTATATCTGAAATAAAAAACATCGAAACTTCTTTAAAAGAACGGGGAAAATTCGGAAAATAAAGCATTTCATATTTTATATTGTTTTCATGAGCCTCTTGATACATTTTCGAGACGATCCATCCTCCAACTATTATTAAGGGCATTAATAGAATAAAAATTCCCATTTATTTTTCCTCTCCTCTTGCTCGTTAGCAAATTTTCATTTTATTTTACAAACTCTCCATTAAAAACATAAAAGCTCATTAAAAAGAAAAGCATGAAATAGAAATATTTTCATATTATTTAAAGATTATAACATTTTAAAGGAGGACTTTTTTATGAGTTCGTTTTATAAACAATATCATCCTTATATAAGCCCAAATGATCCATGTCCGCCTATGAAAACAAAAACGTATTCCACTCCACCGAATTTATACATGGGTTTTCAACCACCAAATTTGCCACAATTTTCCCCAATGGAAGCTTTAAGAGCAGGGACTTTATGGAAGGCATTTTATGATCCTTATTATAGCCCCTATGAAAAAAGGGAAGGAGATAGATCATGACGAAACAACTGCCAGCAGAATATTATCAGTTGTTAGAACAGCTACAGGCAGTTGATTTTGTCCTAGTTGAATTAACCCTATACTTAGATATACACCACCATGACGAAGATGCCATCAATCAATTTAACCACTATGTACAAGAAAGAGAAAAATTTAAAAAGTTATATGAAAGCAAGTATGGTCCATTACTTCAATTTGGAAATAGTTACTCCGGAACTCCATGGGATTGGGATTCTACACCATGGCCCTGGCAAGTGTAATTAGAAAAGCGGAAGCGGCTTGAACAGCTCTGAAGAAAAATGTTCACATGACTCAAAAAGTGCTTTTATCTTTAGAAAGGAGACATATATCATATGTGGTTATATGAAAAAAAATTACAGTATCCTGTAAAAGTGAGCACCTGTAATCCAATGTTAGCAAAATTTCTCATTGAACAATATGGTGGGGCAGACGGCGAACTAGCGGCAGCTCTCCGATATATTAACCAACGCTACTCCATTCCTGATCGTGTTATTGGCCTGCTGACAGATATAGGAACAGAAGAGTTTGCTCATCTCGAAATGATTGCTACCATGATCTATAAACTAACCAAAGATGCGACTCCAGACCAATTAAAAGCAGCAGGACTTGGGGAACATTATGTTAATCATGATCATGCACTATTTTACCAAAATGCAAGCGGGGTTCCGTGGACTGCCAGCTATATTGCAGCAAAAGGCGATCCAATTGCTGATTTGTATGAAGACATTGCTGCAGAAGAAAAAGCAAGAGCAACTTATCAATGGATTATTAATATGAGTGATGATCCTGATATAAATGACAGTCTACGTTTTTTACGTGAAAGAGAAATTATCCACTCGCAGCGTTTTCGAGAAGCAGTGGAAATATTAAAAGAAGAGCGTGATCGAAAAAAATTTTTTTAATAAATTAATAAAAAGAAAGCCATCATATAGCATTCGTTTTAATGTTATATGATGGCTCTCTTCATTTCGTTTCATGAAATAAATTAATGTCATATTGCTGTTTCATCATGTTAAACACTTGATGACGATTTTTCCACGCTTCTTCTTTTTTCCATAAATCTTTACTTTTATCAATTATTTCACAGCGCAGTTCATGGAATTCTTTTTCCGCTTTCTCTTTTTTCTGTTTTAATATATTCATAAAACCGAAAGATCCAATAATAAGCAGCATTGCATATAAATGAACATTTTCTTGAACAAGAACGGAAAACATTGCTGCAAAGGAATAATTATAAGGAACAGCAACTTGTTTATAGAACCAGTATGTATAAACAAATGTTAAAAAAATAGTCAACCACATAATAAACAAATGTATTTTTTTTAATCCATCATATTTCCGCTTCTTTTCAACCAATTTTTGCAGCATCGCTTTTGTTGCTTCATCCGTATCATGATCTAACTTTTGTATATAATCTTCCATAACCTACTCTTCCTTTCCTATCCAAACCTTTTCTATTCGGCATATAAAAATATATGAGGCTATAGGACAAGTTAGAATAATATTTTGGTCTAATCAGAATTATAAGTTAGATAACTGCCTAGCTCCAACGGCGATGACCAAGGAGGCTGCGCTTTTTCTTCTTATGGAAGAGGGATTTTTAAAATTTGACCAAGTCGTATTTCATTACTTTGTAAATGATTTGCTTCTTTTATTATTTCTACACTTACATTATATTTCAACGAAATTCGATATAAATTTTCGTTCTTTTGTACGGTATGATATTTCACTTTTCCTTCCGATGCTTCGCCTACAGAAGAATTGGGTTCGGTTTTACGGTCTTTGGGTTCGGTTTTAGTTTCTTTTGGTTCCGTTTTAGTCTCAACGAATTCAGATTTAGGGTCTTGATAAGAAGGAAGCGATTCGTTTTTTGTTCCTTTCTCTTTTGCAACTTGTTTTGTCTTTTTATTTAAGGAACTTTCCTCTGATTGAACCGTTTTGCTTTCGTTCTTATCTGCTTGTTTATTCGTTATTTGATTTGCACCTTTATCTGTACGGTCAATTTCTTTCTTTTCATTTTGATGCTTGTTGTCATTATTTATTTTCTCTTCTGCTTTTTCGTTTATGCCATCTTCTTTTTTCACAGACTCTTCTGTTTTATCTCCTTCTTTTTCCTTTGCTGCTTCAATCGTCTCCGCATCTTCTTCATTTTGTTGTATATCGACTTTTTCAAATTGATCAGACGACGAATCCACTGGAACAATGTTAGAGAACCAACGCTCAGAAATAGTTTTATTAATAACTAACAAACTAATAGGCAATAAAATGAAGATAAAAACTAATAAAGTTATGATAGGTGTTTTTAATTTCTTCTTTTTTCTTTTATTACGATGAACTCTGCTTCTAGGTGGAAATTTTTCATTCTCATTTTCTGCTTCTATTGCAGCTGCCGTTTGTTCCACCGATTTATCTATACGAGAGATTCTCTTTTTTCCCTTTTCTGCCTGCACTCGATAAGGATCTTCTTTCGTCATAACATCCCTTCCCTAACTATTTATTCTTTTCTGTTTTTTCTTAAGGCTGTTTTTTCAAAGTTTGTTGTTTTCCACTAAAAAAATGGGAGAAGAAGTACTCAGCAGACTGAATACACGTAGACTCCTGTGGGAATGCGAGAAAGACGAGACCCCACAGGAGCGTATAGCGACGAGGAGGCTCGACGCTCGCTAAACGGACGAAGTGTATTCAGGCTGCGAATTTAAAAGCAACGATCTATACGAAAACAGCCTTTCTTAATTAGTACTCTTTTTATAGCCAAACAGTTTATATCTGATAATCATTCCTAGCAGGAAATCGATAGTAAAATGCATGATAATTGTAACTGAAAGATTATTCGTTATTTGAAATAAATACCCCATCAGAAAACTTAATACAATAATATTTGCAAATAAAAAACGATTAAATAAATATCGGTAGTGAATAATCGCAAAAATGACACTGCTGATTAACAAACCTAATTTTGTTTGTACTATGCCTCGAAACAAAATCTCTTCGCTAATAGCAACCACCGCTGCAATAATCATAATATGAAATGGGTTTCTGCCAGTAAAAATACGGTGATTTATCCCGCCGTCATCTTGATATTTTTCAGGTAAAATGTTCATGAAAAGAATATCTATTGCCACGATGACTACACCAGACGCTAAACCAATTAAAAAATGATTGAAATGAAACCGAAATAGTGTAAAAAACGACAGATCCAATTTAAAAACAAACATACCTAAAATGACGGATACAATCAATAATAATAGTTGTGTAAAATATAAATGCTTAACTAATTCTTTATCTGACAATTGATTGATCATGTGAAAATATCTTTCTTTATTCATTTGACCACTCACTTTTTAAAAGAATTCGCGCTAAAAGCTCTTTCCAGTTTTCTATATGGGAGTGGTTCAAATTTATTGTGCGACTCTTATCATAGTCGGACATATCTAAGCCGCATTTATCACAACATTTTTGTGAAAATGACGGTTTATTTTCTTCTGCAAAATACGTTGTAATCAATATTCTTCGACAATGTTCAGCATGAATCCAATTTAAAAAACCAGCTATTTTTTGTTTCTTGTTTTCTAAACGAATAGTGCGGTGCCGTTTATAAGCATGCAGTTTTTTTAATAACAAGGACATGTCGTGTTTTTCCGATTGAATGTACGCTTCTAACACACGCCACTGGACTTCAGAAAAATGATGCTCTAACCAGTTTTTTTCTGACTTTTCCCAATCATCATACTTATTATACTGTAACAGAGACATTTCCAGCTGTTTTATTTGCAGTTCAGAAGGCCATTCCATCTCTGCTAATTGGTAGGCAATAAATTCATCTCCAGGCGTATATAAAAGGATGGAAATGCTTTGAAGTTGGTCTCTTCCAGCACGGCCTATTTCTTGAAGATACGATTCAAACTGGGAAGGCATATGAAAATGGATGACAAAACGAATATTTTCTTTGTTAATACCCATTCCAAATGCACTAGTTGCACAAATAATGTCTAACTGTCCATGAAGAAATTGCTGTTGAATGAGGATTCTATCTTCCTGTGTCATTCCTCCATGATAGCTCGTACAATTCACTTTGCTTTTTTCGCGAAGATATGCTGCAGTTTGTTCCGCTATTTTTTTGCTGGAAAAATAAATAATTCCAGGACCTTGTAATGTTTGTACTAAATGTACTAATCGGTTCATTTTCTCTTTCAAAGAAAAGAGTTTTTCCACTGAAAGAGCAATATTTGGGCGATTAACCGAATAAACCACTTCTTTCACTTCTTGTAAAAACAATGATTCTTTTATATCGTTTCTAATTTCTTCTGTTGCCGTTGCTGTTAAAGCTAACGTAACAGGGTTGTTTAATTCCTTTCTGACAAATCCAATTTTTTGGTATTCTGGGCGGAAATCATAGCCCCATTGCGAAATACAATGTGCTTCATCAATAACAAATAAACTAATTTTTAATGATTTAAATACCGCTAATACATGGTCATTACTTATCATTTCTGGAGAGATAAACAAAAACTTATATTTCCTTATATTTTGCAGCACATCATTTTTTTCTGATTTTGACAAAAAGGAGTTTAAAGCAACCACTCTTTTTTCCCCATTCATTTTCATCTGTTCTACTTGATCCTGCATTAATGAAAGCAATGGAGAAATAATAATTACTATACCTTCCAGCAACATTCCTGGAAATTGATAGCATAGAGATTTCCCTGTTCCAGTTGGCAGCATAGCCAATGTATGATTGCTTTCTAAAATAGAAGCAATCACTTCTTCTTGCCCAGGTCTAAACGCATCAAAATGAAATAATTGTTGTAAACTTTTTTCTAAATTCACCACTTATCCCCTAACCTTGCTAAAACAACTCGTATTTCAAAATAACTTACATTCGCTAATCTTTCTTTTAACTGTTTTAATGACTTGGAGGAGGTTTGCTTCGCACAATTTTCAATCTGTTTTATTTTGTCTTCTGCAACAAATTCATTAATAAGGAATGAAGGAATATTTAATACCATTTCGACTATATGATCTTCAATGGTACTTTGTTTTAATTGACGAATACGGCAAATTTCTTCTACTGAATATCCTAATTGCAAATACTCATATGTTGTTGCAGTTGATTTTGTCAGTGATAAAAAATGAGAATTGGTATTTATCATTTTCTTCAATAAAGGGAAACGTTGCTCATTTTCGATAATTCGTTCTATCATATAATGAAGAATAGATAAAAAACATACATGATAATAGTCATGATCCATCTGTAATTGTTCTGCTGCCTGCTGAGAAGTCAATCCTACATAATCCACTCCTGTCAATCGAACGATTAAATATCGTGGATCCCCTTCTATTTTTTCCAGACATTCGATTATTTCTTTATAAAGCTGTTTACTTAACTCGTTTCGTGGAATTTTTACGGAATAAATGGTTTCCTTTAGCCAATCTTGAACGAAACGATCTCTTTGAACAGGAAGATAGCGGACTTTACTTACAGCAAGATGGGAAGTTACTTGCACAAACAAGGAAAGCCTTTCCCAGAAAACAGTTGTCAATTGATAGTATCTCCAACCTTTTAAACGGGGAATCGGGCACTTTTGCAATAAATCTTTTATCTTATTATATTTTTCTTTTTTCACGACATAATGCTGATCACTGACTTTATGTATCCACCCATTTTCTTCAAGCTTTGTTATAACTTTTTCAAAATCTGCCCGTGTTAAAGATGGAAATGTTTGAAATAATGCTGTTAATTGAAAAAGATGAATATCTTGGATCGTTTGAGATGATTTTTTTCCATTTAACATGTGTAAAATAGAATAAATCGTTCTTTCCCCATTTATTATTTGCATACAATGTAATACTAATGTCTCCATAAAGGACATATAACGCTTCTCCTTTAAATGATGGTATGACCGATATTTGTAAAAATTATACCTATATTCTATCATGAAATCGTATTTTTTCGACAATTTACACAAGGAAAATGAAAGAAAATTACCTTACTTATAAAAGAACTACTTATTTTTTATTGAAAAGTTGTAGATTCAGTTTTACAATAGGGTAATAGTGAGTAGTATCATTTGTAAACAATGAATATCACTTTACTAAAAATATTGGAGGTTTTGCGACTCATGGCAAAATATACTATCGTAGATAAAGACACATGTATTGCGTGTGGAGCTTGTGGAGCTGCTGCACCAGACATTTATGATTATGATGATGAAGGCCTTGCATTTGTTACTTTAGATGATAATGAAGGTACTGCAGAAGTTCCTGAAGTTTTATTAGATGATATGTTAGATGCTTTTGAAGGCTGCCCAACAGATTCAATTAAAGTAGCTGACGAGCCGTTTGAAGGCGACGCACTTAAATTTGAATAGTAGAAAAAAGGAAGCGGTATGAATACCAGCTTCCTTTTTCTTTATACATTTCGATATTGTATTTGTTTTTGAATCCATACACTCATTTTAGTAAAAATAAGCATAAAGATTGCAGAAATGATGACACCTTTTAATAGATTAAAAGGCAAAATACCTTTTATTACTGTTTCTCTAATATCCATCGGGAACTTCGTTAATTCTATAAATACTGGCAAAAGGACAAAATAATTAAATAAACTTAACGCCACAGTCATTGACAGCGTACTGATTATTAGTCCGACAACCATTCCTCTTTTGGACTTCATTTTTTGATAAATATAATAACTTGGAAGTATAAAGGATACACCAGCAAGAAAGTTTGCCATATGTCCAACTGGAATGCCAGTTTCGCTTCCTGTGATAAAATAATCGATGATATTTTTGATTAATTCTACTAAAATACCAGCAGCAGGTCCAAAGATTAACGCCGCAATTAATGCAGGTACATCGCTAAAATCAATGAGCAGCCAGTTTGGAAATGGCGGTATCGGAAAATTAAGCATCATTAAAACATAAGCTAAACCGCTTAACATCCCAACCGATACATAAGTTCTTACATTCATCTTTTTTCTCATTTTCCTCTTCTCCTTTTCAGGATCCATCTCACCTAAAGAAGAAAGATTCTAGCATTGTTCACACAGCCTAAATAAACCCCAAAAACCCCCAAGTCATAGTACACTTGAGGGAGAGTTATAAAGGTATGCTAAACAAACGTTCGTATATATATATTTTGAACGGTGCAGAACCTCCATCTTCTCCCATCCAGACTGTACTGTCGGTTTTGGATTTTCACCAAATCAACCTACCGAAATAGGTTCACGGACTTTGAAGGCCACCCTTCATCACCGCCGGTCGGGAATTTCACCCTGCCCCGAAGATAGATCAATATTAATTTTAAATACATATATTATTATACAAAATAAACATCATTCTGTGAAGAAGTTAGCATTAAACTCACCGGATTTATGTATAAATTATATATTCTATAATTTGTTCCTTTGCTTTTATAGTAGAAATTATTAATTTTTGTTTATTTTCTGTTATTTTTATATATTTTGGTCCAAACTTTCACATTAGGTCTTGAGAAATAAAAAATAATCAACAATAATAAAATAGGACAACTGATTTTACTCTTAAAGACATAATACTACGTTATGGCAGGTGAAGAGAAAATGTATCAAATTTTAGTAGCAGACGCAATTAGCGAAATCGGATTACAGCCTTTATTAGAAATGCAATCGGTAAACATTATTCAAAAAAAGACCGATAATCCCGATGTTGATTTAACTTTGATTGATGCTTTACTAATCAGAAGTGCAACGACCGTTACTGATGAACTTCTTCAACAAATGCCTAACCTAAAGATTATTGCTCGTGCTGGTGTTGGCGTAGATAATGTTGATATCAACGCAGCAACAAAAAGAGGGGTTATTGTCGTTAATGCACCGGACGGAAATACTATTTCCACTGCTGAGCATACTTTTGCAATGATGGCTTCCTTGATGAGAAAAATTCCACAAGCACATCAATCCGTTAAAAATCTAGAATGGAAACGAACTGCTTTTGTTGGAACTGAATTAAACGGCAAAACTCTTGGTATTATCGGTTTCGGCAGAATTGGTTCTGAATTGTCTAAACGTGCAAAAGTGTTTGGTATGAGTGTGGATGTTTATGATCCTTTCTTAACAAAAGAAAGAGCCGACCAGCAAGGAGTAAAAGCCTGTTCTTTAGATGAATTGTTAAAAAATGCGGATATTATTACCGTTCATACACCATTAACTCCCGAAACAAAAGGATTAATAAACACAGAGGCTCTACGAAAAACGAAAAAAGGGGTTTACTTCCTCAATTGTGCCCGCGGGGGCATTATTGATGAGTTAGCGCTTGCTCAATTCATTGAAAATGGCCATGTAGCAGGAGCAGCTATTGACGTATTTGAGGTGGAGCCGCCAATTGACAACCCATTAGTGAATCTAGACAACGTAGTTGTTACACCACATTTAGGTGCATCAACAAACGAAGCACAACTGAATGTAGCAACTCAAGTAGCACAGGAAGTTCGGGTATACCTAGAAGGGAAACCTGTTGCAAACTCTATTAATTTACCTGCTTTATCCAAAGATATTTTTGAAAAAATAAAACCGTTCCATCAATTAGCAAAACAAATGGGTTCTATCCTATCTCAATGTATGCAACAAGGCATTCAAGAAATTACAATTACTTATTCTGGTTCTGTTACTGACTTAGAAACTACTTATCTTTCCAAAGCAATGATCTCTGGATTCTTTGGAAACCGTGTGGATGTATACGTTAATGAAGTAAATGCATTATTAACAGCAAAAGATCGAGGCATTACAGTTGGCGAAAAAATTGCCAATAACACGTATGGCTACTCTAACTTAATCACCGTAACAGCAAAAGGAGAGCATACTAGTTTTACTGTTAAAGGAACGTATATTGAAAACTATGGGCCGCGAGTTGTTTACTTAAATGGATTCCATATTGACTTTAACCCTGAAGGAAATTTAATATATGTTCAGCATATGGATAAACCAGGCGTGATCGGAAGAGTTGGTAAAATTCTTGGAGACTGCTCTATAAATATTGCAACGATGCAAGTAGGCCGTAAAGAAGCTGGCGGAGAAGCGATCATGATTCTTTCATTTGATAAACCAATCGAAGACAGCTCTATTGCAGCTATTAATCAACTTGATGATATTACTTCTTTAATTCGTATTATTTTATAATAAGGCTGTGTTAAAGCTAATTGTTGATTTTGATACTTTGTTGATTGGATCGGAAAGCGAGTGCCTCTCGCTGCAATCATCAGGCAAGTTTAACAGAGCCTATAATAAAAAATCTTTTTTACAATGGCTGTTTTCTCAAAGTTTGTTGTTTTTTACGTAAAAAAATGGAAGACGAAGTACTCAGCAGACTGAATATACGTAGACTCCTGTCGGAATGCGAGAAAGACGAGACTTAAGCAGAGCGTATGCGACGGGAGGCTCGACGCTCGCTAAACGGACGAAGTGTATTCAGGCTGCGAGTTTAAAACAACAATCTATACGAAAACAGTCTTTACAATAAGACAGGAGCCAGCTTTTCAATTAGAAGAGCTGGCTCTTTGTAAACATATATTATTTTGATTGCTGCATTTAAAATACTTTTATTTCCCTTGGTCTAACATATACCACGTCGCCTTTTTTCACTTTTAAAGCACTGAATTGTTCATTTGTTATCTCTACCTCTAAACTTCCCTGTATATCTGTTCTCGACACTTCTAGGCGAACGACACTTCCTACTTTTTGAATATGATGTATTACTGTTTTAATAGAACTGCTATCCGAATATTTATGTTCAATAATAAAATGGTGTGGTCTGACATACCCTATTCCATCTTCTCCTGCTAAGTGAACTGGAATGTCAAACTTTGCACTTCCTGAAGATAACTTCCCTTTTTCTATATGACCTTTAAATATATTGACACTTCCTAAAAAGTCATATACAAAAGGATTAGCTGGAAATTCATATACTTCCTCCGGTGTACCAATTTGTTCAATTTTCCCTTCATTCATTATCACGACTCTGTCAGCCACATCCAACGCCTCTTCTTGGTCATGTGTTACAAATATACTCGTAATTTTATATTCATCATGCAATTTTCGCAGCCAACGTCTTAATTCTTTTCGAACCTTGGCATCTAAAGCGCCAAAAGGCTCATCCAGCAATAAAATATTCGGTTCTACTGCTAATGCTCTTGCTAGAGCAACCCGCTGCCTTTGTCCGCCAGACAATTGAGAAGGAAACCGATCAGCATATTGGTTTAATTTAACAAGCTCCAATAGTTCATTTACTTTGGCTGTTATCTCTTTTTTTGTTTTTCTATATTTTTTTGGTTTTACTTTTAAGCCATAGGCAACATTTTCAAATATAGTCATATGGCGAAATAATGCGTAATGTTGGAAAACAAAACCTACATTTCGATCTTTTACATGCGTATCTGAAAAATTCTGATTATGAACAATTATACTGCCACTATCTTGATATTCTAATCCCGCAATAATACGCAGCAAAGATGTTTTTCCTGAGCCCGATGGACCTAATAAGGCAACAAGTTCACCTGTATTGACTTGCAAATTAATATCTTGCAGGGCTTCATAACTTCCGTAGTTTTTTGAAATATTTTCGATAATAATGCTCAAATCTTCCCCTCCTAACGTGTAAACATGTTGTCCTCTTTCTTTGAATCAATAAAACTTTTAATAATCAAAGTGATAATCGCAAAAATGGACATAAGCGATGCAACGGCAAAGGATGCAGAAAATTGATATTCATTGTATAAAATTTCTATATGAAGCGGCATCGTATTGGTCATTCCTCTTATATGGCCTGAAACGACCGAAACTGCGCCAAACTCCCCTATTGCCCTTGCATTTGCCAAAATCATGCCATAAATCAAAGCCCATTTAATATTAGGAAGGGTAACATAAAAGAATGTTTTTAAACCACTTGCCCCTAAAATAATGGATGCTTCCTCTTCGGAAGTTCCTTGATTTTGCATGATAGGAATTAATTCCCTCGCAATAAATGGAACCGTAACAAAAAGTGTTGCTAAAACAATACCAGGAACAGCAAAAATAATCTTTATATTGTGTTCCAGCAAAAATGGTCCAAATAAGCCATGAAGACCGAATAATAAAACAAAGATAAGACCTGCAATAACTGGTGAGATGGCAAATGGCAAATCTATTAATGTTAGGAGAAGATTTTTTCCTTTAAACTGATACTTTGAAATCGCCCAAGCTGCAATGACACCAAAAATAGTATTTACTGGCACTGTAATAGCCACAATTAAAAGCGTAAGTTTTATGGCTGCAATAGCATCTGGATTAGAAATTGCTTCTACATACACCGAAATTCCTTTTTCAAAAGCTTTAACAAAAATAGCAGCTAACGGAACGATGAGAAAAAGACTTAAAAATACTAGAACGATAGATATTAAAATCCACTGTATAAAAACTGGATCTTTTTTTACAGCAAGATTATTTTTTAAAGGTTTCGTAGAAATTTGTATATTTGCATCCATTTTTATTCTCCTCTACCTGCTTAAATATTTCCGATTGCTCCACCATTGAAGAAAATTAATACAAAACAAAATAATAAACGTAATGATCAGCATCCCTGCCGCAACAGCAGTAGCACCTTTATAATCATATTGCTCCAGCTTCGTCATGATTATTAATGGGGATATTTCTGTTTTAAACGGCATATTGCCTGATATAAAAACAACAGATCCATATTCTCCTAAAGCGCGGGCAAAAGAGAGCGCAAATCCAGTGATGATTGCCGGAATCAACTCCGGCAATATCACTCTGAAAAAAGTTTGAAATCTGTCAGCCCCCAACGCAGCGGATGCTTCCTCTACTTCTGCCTCGATATTTTCTAAAACTGGCTGTACCATCCTTACAACAAACGGCAATCCGATAAAAACTAATGCAATGATGATTCCAACAGGTGTGAATGCTATTTTGAAGTTAAAAAATTGACCAATCCAACCGTTAGCAGCATAAAGCGTTGTTAGTGTTATGCCGGCTACTGCAGTTGGCAAGGCAAATGGCAAATCAACAAGACCATCTATTATTCTTTTTCCTGGAAATTGATATCTTGTTAGCACCCAAGCTATTAATAAACCGAATATCGCATTAATAAAGGCGGCTGCAAACGCTGTTAGAAAACTTAATTTATAAGATGCCAATACCCTTCGTTCTGTAATAATGCCCCAAAATTCATCGAATCCATTTGAAAAAGAATTTAAAAATATCATCGATAATGGGATGAGAACGATTAAGGATAAATAAATCAACGTAAACCCTAACGTAAATCCAAACCCTGGAATATGTGATTTTCGTCTTGGCTTCTTATTTATGATTACTTTTTCCATACCACACCAACTTTTTTCATCTATTCTATTAAATTACGGTTGATAAATTTCATCAAATGTGCCACCATCATTAAAATGTGTTTCTGACGCTTTTTTCCAACCGCCAAATTCTCCATCTACTGTTACTAAATTAATATCTGCAAATTGATTTTTATATTTGTTTAAAACTTCTTTATTTCGAGGGCGATAGAAATTCTTAGCTGCAATTTCCTGGCCTTCCTCTGTATACAAATAGTTTAAATAAGCTTCTGCCACTTTCTTTGTACCTTTTTTGTCCACTACTTTATCTACTACTGCAACAGGCGGTTCGGCTAAAATACTGATAGAAGGATTGACGATCTCAAATTTATCGGAACCAAACTCTTTTAATGTTAAATAGGCTTCATTTTCCCATGCAATAAGAACATCGCCAATTCCGCGTTCTACAAAGGTTGTCGTAGCTCCCCGCGCCCCGGAGTCTAATACCTCTACATTTTGGTACAATTTTTTCATAAAGTCTTTTACTTTTCCTTCATCTCCACCATTTGCTTGTTTTGCATATGCCCATGCCGCTAAATAGTTCCATCTTGCACCACCAGATGTTTTTGGGTTGGGGGTAATGACAGATACATCTTTTTTAATTAAATCATTCCAATCTTTTATGCCTTTAGGATTTCCTTTTTTCACAAGAAATACAATAGAAGACGTATATGGTGTGGAATTATTCGGTAACCGTTTCTGCCAATTTTCATCTAATAGATTAGCAACTTGCGAGATTTCATCAATATCATACGCAAGAGCCAAGGTTACAACATCTGCTTCTAACCCATCTATTACAGCTCGTCCTTGCTTTCCAGATCCTCCATGCGATTGCTTAATTGTCACAGTTTGCCCAGTTTTTTCTTTCCAATTTTCAGCAAATGCTTTATTAAATTCTTGGTAAAGCTCTCTTGTTGGATCATAAGATACATTTAATAATTCCACATTTTCTTTCGATTTTTTTGTCGTTGTTTTCTCTGTTTTGCCGCAAGCAGACAAAATTCCAACTAGTAAGATAGTTGATAACAATAAAATAATGCTTTTTTTCATTTTAAATCCTCCTAATTTGATCTATGTACTTGGTTAATGCCGTAAAAAAAGGCATATTACCATCTTAGCTAATCTGGTAATATGCCTTTAGTTTGTCTAATCAGCATCTAAAGTACTATTATTTTTATTAATCCATAATAATCCTTATTATTCATAGTTGTCAACTAGGTTTTTTTATATTTTTTCATTATCCCTACATTTATTACAAATTATCTACAAAAATTTCACTACTATCGGGAACAAAAGTGAATACGTGTTTTCATCTAAGATAAAATCGATAAAACTATTTTTTGTTTGGGTGGCTTTTTTTGGGTTATGATATGCTTCCATTCTTTTTATTTCTTTTGTAGCTTGAACTACATCGTTTTCTCGTTGTTTTTGATAGGCAGCATACTTGTCCTTTTTCTGATGTGTGGCATGAACGCTTTGGCCTACCTCAACATTTCCTAATGCTAAAATAGGGTTAACTGCATTTTTTTTAGTTATCGTCCACTTTTTATTATGTAATTCAAAATGCAAATGAACTCCTGATGATTCACCTGTGTTCCCCATCATACCAATGATATCGCCTTTTTCCACTGTTTCATTTTCTTTGACTTTACGTTTATTTAAATGGGCATACACAGTCTCCATTCCATTATGATGCTTTACAAAAATAACATTGCCATATGACTTAGAAAGATAAGATTTTACAACTCTTCCATCGTCCACCACATAGATTGGAGAATCAAGCTCTCCAGCAATATCAATCCCTTTATGATGACCATTTCTTGAATTAAATAGATCTGAAATAACTCCATCACTCGGCCATATCCAATCTTTTGTACGTTCTGAAATAGAAATGGAACTTGCTTCTGATCGGCTACTCCCTAACAATAAACTAATAAATTGAAGCATAATTGCTGCTATTAGCAGTCTCCTTATGGACTCTATCATGCTTTCCTCCTTTTTCACTTTAAAAATACATCGCAGAACAACTATTTTTGTCTGCTAACCTCTTATACCCTTATTAGGCATGAAAAAAGTTATATTACAAAAGGCTGTTTTCTCAAAGTTTGTTGTTTTTTACGTAAAAAAATGGGAGAAGAAGTACTCAGCAGACTGAATACACGTAGACTCCTGTGGGAATGCGAGAAAGACGAGACCCCACAGGAGTGTATGCAACGAGGAGGCTCGACGCTCGCCCGCGGAAAGCGAAGTGTATTCAGGCTGCGAGTTTAAAAGCAACATTCTATACGAAAACAGCCTTCCAAAACAATAGTAGTGATTGATAAGAAGCAGCTTATGAAGGAACAAAGTTTATTATTTCTATTGATAGGGAATCTATACATAAAAAAGTAAAACTTCCATCAGTAGGAGTTTTCTTCCTACCCATGATGGAAGTTTTACTTTAATTAAATACCTCTTTTATTTGCAGCAACAGGAACTTTTACTTCTTTTGACAAGATAAATCTTCCTATTTGTTTTATTCTCGTATTTTCAAATTTTACAGATGAATAATGAAAATCCTTTGCGGTTAATAAAATTGCCTCAATCGCTCTTATCGTAGTAAGATTTTCTTCAAACTTACTATCTTTTGTAAAAAAAACGATTAATTGTTTTTTGGAATGGTTGCTCGTTATTTTTTCAACATGTATCGTATTAGGCAAAGATGCAGAAAGTCCTAACATTTTTTGATCATTTTGCATATCATAAAAAGCTTTCTCAATGGTGTCATATGAATCAAACGAAGGAACATAATAAATATTATTAGCTTCGCTTCCAGTATGAAGTAGAAAGTACCCTCTATTCTCCAACTCTTGGTAATGATGCGATCTTATTTCTCCCCAGTTTCCAAAAATAATCCCAGGTTTATTTTTTGTAAAAAACAATACCTTTTTGGCATCTACAGCATGTAGTTGTTCATTTAATATCGCAGAATAAAAATGATCTCCAGCAGATGTAAAGGCAGAAGGCGCTTGTTCTACATTCACTATTACCGCCTTTTTATTGGAATTAAAGGAAATATCGGCATTAATAGGATAGTACTCCTTTAAATTCCAGCTATCCTCGGATAACTTTTTCATATAATTCTTATATAAGTCAAATTTGTTTGCGTATTGCTGATTATCGACAAGAATACTTACAGGTACGACAACTTGTAAGTTTTCATCTGGGATTGGATATGTCAGAACTTCCTTGCCTTTTATATCATCTCCATAAACCGCATTTGTTTCTAACTGAACATCCTTTGTATTCGCAAGATCAAAGGTTGATCCTCGATTTTCTGCTTTTGTCATCTTTTCTTCAGATTGTATTGTTGCCAGATTACGATCTTGCAAAGCAGATTTTTTTTCACTTGATCTTGTTCCCTCATTCATGATGCTATTTATAATAACAACAAAAAGAAACAATGAGAATATTGTTGCGATAGAAGGCAGCATCCAGTTTCGGCGCCGATGCTTTTTTTGTTTTGCTATTATTTGCTGATAAACTGTTGTCGGGTGCCGTTCATCCTTTAAGCAAGGAAGTTGTTTTAAAAGGTTGGTTAGTTGTTCATCGCTCCATTTTGATTGTTTCATCATCGCTGTCCTCCTCTCTGCTGATTTTCTCCATCTGCTTTCTTAATACTTTTAATGCCCTATGTTGTGTTGTTTTCACTTTACTTTCTGTCCATCCTAGCGATTCCGCAGTTTCTGCTATAGTGTGTTCTTGAATAAATCGCATGACAATAACTAAACGTTGATCAATCGTACATTTTTTTAAAGCTTTATAAATATTCTTCACTTCTTCCGATTGCAGCATTAGTTCATCTGGCAATACATCATCTGCCTTAATTTGCTGTTTGGACCAATCAAATTTCTCCATCATTCTGCTTTTTATATTTTTATGCTTTCGAAAATGATCGATTGCAACATTACGTGCAATACTGAATAACCATGTTTTTTCTGAACTTTTCCCTTCAAACCGGTGATACGACTTTAATACACGAATATACACTTCCTGTACTAAGTCTTCCGCTGTTTCTTTATGATTTACCATATAAAATAAAAATTGAAAAACGTCATGATGATACTTATTATATATTTCATCAAAAACGGAGTTCATCTCTTTCCCTCCCCGTTCATAAAATCAGTCGTATTTAAGGTGCGATTAGTTTCATTTTAAAAAAAATAATATAAAAACTTAAGCTCAAGTTAAGCCCAATCCATTCTTTGTTAAGAAAAAACTATTTATATGACCATAATGAACAAAAGCGCAGGCGCCTTGCTCAGCGCCGGAGCTAGACTCTAAACTAGGTTTGAAATTGTATACTTTCTTATCTTTTTAAATAGGCGTAGTTCTTTCCCTTTTTACCATAATAAAAAGGAAGGGAATGATCATTTCACCTTCCTTTTTATTATGGTAAATTGTTTCTCATGAATCAAGAACAATCGGCATTTTCTCTAATTATATTCAATATTTCGAGGCAAATAAATAAAAAATGTCGTACCTTGACCGTATTTACTTTGAACAGATAGTTGTCCTTTATGCGCCTCCACGATATTCTTTGCAATAGCAAGCCCCAAACCTGTGCCAGAATTTCCTCTTGTTCTTGCTTTGTCCGCTTTGTAAAAACGTTCAAACACAAAAGGCAAGTCTTCTTCCGAAATGCCAACACCTGTATCTGTTATTTCCCAATATACTCCATTTTCATCCATTTTACATGTAATGCTGACATTTCCTTTAGCTGGAGTATGTCTAATACTATTATCAATGATGTTGGTGAGCACTTGTTCCATGCGGTCAGAATCCATTAAAAAGTACTGTTCTGACTCAATCGTATGAACAGCCAATTCAATCTCTTTTTCTTTCACAAGCGCATAAAATTTCCTGGCGATCTTTTGTAAAAAGGAACGCAACTCTACCTCTTCTGTTAATAATTCTAGGTGTCCAGCTTCCATTCGAGCTAAATCTAATAATTCATTAACAAGCCGTCCCATTCTTAATGATTCGTCATAAATTATTTGCGCCATTTCTTTTTTTTCTTCCTCTGACTCTGCAATATTATCGACGATCGCTTCACTGTAGCCTTGCAGCATGCTGATTGGTGTCCGCAATTCATGAGAAACATTGGCAATAAAGTCGATACGCAGCTTATCAAGTCGCCGTTCTTCGGTCATATCCCTGATCACAGCAATCGCTCCTCTTATATGTTCCTTGTTATATAGAGGACTAACAATAATAACCCAGTATCGTCCTTGTATTTTAATTTCATCTAGTTGTTCTTCACCCGTAGTAACAGCTAGATGAAATAAGTCTTTTACTTGTTTCGGAACTTGCTCATGCAGTTTTTGGGTACCCTGTTCATACTGCCAATCTTGTAAAAATTTTTCTGCAGGTGGATTCGTAATTAAAAGACTGCCATTTTTATTAAATGTGATGACTCCATCAGCCATTCCACTTAAAATATTTCCCAGCTGTTCCTTTTCTTCGCTTAAAGCATTCATATTAAAATTCAATCGTTTGGCCATTTCATTAAACGCTACGGATAATTCTCCAATTTCATCTTGGGTCATGATTGGTACTTTCGTATCAAAATTCCCTCTAGATAAATCAAAGGCAGCTTCTCTCATCTTTCGCAATGGCGCTGTAATTCTTGTTAATAAGAAAAAAGCAAAAATAGTGGTTAAAATGATGGCAATAACTGCTGCCAATACAATAAATTTTGTCGTCGATTTTTTCGACTCATTTAACACCTCAATAGATTGATAAATAAAAACAGCTCCAACAGCTTTCCCATTTTCTACAATAGGGACGCTGATAATCACTAATTTATCTTTATGATGATTTTGGGAATCTGTTGTTACTATTTTTGGTTTATTGTCTGTTAACACTTCTGATAATTTTTTATTTTGCAATAAATAATCGGTGGAAATTTTTTTGGAGTTGCTATTTGGTGATACAATCATTTCTTTAGATGCTGTCATAATCGTTGCACCTGTAGATTTATCAAGAAGATTCCAAGCAATTTCTACCCCAAGATTCGAGTCATGCTTTTCCATTATGTTTGCCATTTTTGTGGCAGTATTAAGCAATCCTTTTGTGGTCTGATCCGTGTGATATTGCTGAAAATATTCCAGCAACATCACCGTTAAAATAAATAATACAATGGAAATAAGCAGTAAAAAAGTAAACCACAGTTTAAATACTACACTTCTCCAAAACATCATCCATTGTTAACCTCAAACTTATACCCTACTCCCCAAACTGTTACTATCATAGCTGCCGCCTCTTCTGATACTTTGTTTAATTTTTCTCTTAAACGTTTAACATGTGTATCAACTGTTCGTAAATCACCAAAAAACTCATAATGCCAAACTTCTTTTAGTAATAACTCTCTATCAAAAACTTTATCTGGTGATTTTGCTAAAAAGAAAAGAAGTTCATATTCTTTTGGTGTTAAGCTTACTTCTTTTCCATCTGCCAATACTCGATGTGCATCATGATCAATCGTTAATGATGGAAACACAATAACGTCTTTAGAAGCATTATCATTTTGGACAAAAGTAGCAGTTGTTGATCTTCTCAGTAATGCCTTGACTCTTAAAACAACTTCCCTTGGACTAAAAGGTTTCACAATATAATCGTCTGTACCTGCTTCAAAACCTTGTACTCGATTAATTTCCTCCCCTTTAGCCGTTAACATGATAACAGGTGTTGCTTTTTTCTCTCTTAATTCCTTGCATACTTCCATTCCATCTTTTCCAGGCATCATTAAATCAAGGAGTATTACATCATATTCTGACTCGAACGCCTTCGCTAAGGCGCTGTCTCCATCTTCCGCTTCCTCTACAATAAAGTCTTCTCTTTCTAAATACATTTTTAACAATCGTCTAATTCTTTCTTCATCATCGACTACTAAAATTTTTATTTCTTTCTCCATCATCAAGACCTCCTATACAAAAAACCTATCTCTAAAATAGATATATGTTTAATGATCCAAGTAGCTTTTTATCCATCATACTAAAAAGGCTTATTGATTTCAGCAATCCTTTATATTTAAGCATAGGAATGCAAGCCAACCATTAACAAATTTACTACGATTAAATTAAACATGATAATAATAAAACCGATAACAGCAAGCCATGCAGATTTTTTCCCTTGCCAATCCTTCGTTTCTTAAATGAAGGAAAGCGGCATAAAATAACCATGTAATAAGAGCCCCTACTTCCTTTGGGTCCCAATTCAAAAATCTTGACCAAGCAATTTGTGCCCAAATCATCGCAAATATTAACGCACCTAATGTAAAAACCGGAAAACCAATCAAAAAGGAGCGGTAATTGATTTCATGTAGAAGCTCTAAAGATACATTTTTAACGACAAGCTTTAATACTGCACCAATCCTTTTTTTTGAATATCCATCGCAATAGTATACATATGATGCATCCTGCTAGGAAAGATAACAAGACACTGTTTAATTTATTGCTATTTAACGATGCAGGAACCGCCACGATTGGGTTTTTATCTCCGTTTTCGACTATCTGATTGTCATTTGGTCCAATGAAGACTGGCAAATGGTACTCCATTTCATTTCTTTGACCATCTTTTCCAATCCAATAAATGGTTTCTTTATAATCGATAGCAGAAAAAATAATCGATAAAAAATGAACCCAAGTACGGAACAAAATAAGAGAATGATCCCTTCTATTCCTCTTGTACATTTACTCGACTTTTTTTCATTTGTTGCTTTAATTAAATAGAGGAGGAAAGCGGCATATAAAAAATTACTGCTGATGCTTACCATCTTCTCCCTCCTCTCCATAGCCGTTTTTTTGATAAGTAATCGTATTATCAGAAAGAAGATCTATTTTATCACCAAATAGATGGGATAATTCCCGTTTTAATGCAAACCAATTTTTATTTGTATGGGCTGCCACCCAAATTTCATTATTTCGCCATTGCATCCAAACTCTGCGATGATTCCAATAAGAACCTTGTATCACACCAACCATAAATATAATTCCGCCGACAAAAAGAATCGGCAGCATCGGGTCTTTTCGCACCGTTAAAGCTGAAACATTTTTTGTTTGCACATCATCTAACACTAATTTCCACTGATTGCTTGCATTTGATTCTATTGTTTGATTTAGTGTAGCAAATGATCGTTCTTTTTCCTTGCTTTTTGCTGAGCTAATTTCAAAAATAAAAGCAGGATTATTTGGAATCTTTGATTTAGTTGTTGGTTTTCCGCCTTTATCAAACTGAACATCAGGGTAGTATTCCAACATTTTGACATGTAAACCGTTCTTTAATGTGTAGCTGCTGTTTGGATTATTTACATGAATCAGGATGGTGTCGAGTTTTGTTTTTGATTGCTTATCGATGATTTTATATTGAACCTTGGAGACTTCATTTAGTTTAAAATCTCCTTGATAAATGGCATAGCCAGCGAATTTTAACGGGTTATTTACTTTAATATTGGCTTCTTTTAATTTTATTTGGGAAGTTTTTTCTCCTGCAATAGCGTTTGGACTAGCTTGAAGCAATGTTACATTCGTTTGAAAGTTTTTTGCTATCACAGTCCTATTTTCTAATGCTTGCTGAAAGACCTTATCTTCTTTGTTTTTATCATATACTTCTAATATAAATTGATTATTTGTTAAATAGTATAAACCGTTTGTGCCTGGAATTTGTTTAGTTTGTTCTTCCCGTATCCACATCACTTCATTAATATATAATCCAGGTATAAACCGCAGCATCGCCCCACATAAAAAAATAAGTAATCCAAGGTGGTTAATATAAGGACCCCATCTTGAAAACCGCCCTTTTTCTGCCAATAAATGCTGCTTCTCCTTTTTCACATGATATCGTAATTGATGGAGTTTCTTCTCTAATTCCTTATCATTGTCCATAGCAGGCAATTGGAAAAAAATACGCTGATTATAATAAAAACTTTCGTGTTTACCTACTCTCTGATGCTTTAACGCACGATATAATGGAAAAAACCTGTCAATACTTGCGATTACTAATGAAAAGCTTAAACAAATAATAAGAAGTAGATACCACCAAGATTGATACAAATTAGCAAATCCTATACTATAATATACACTGCCAAACCAGCCGTATGTATCAGAATAATAATCATATGAGGAAATCTCCGTTGGAATATACATTTCCTGCGGCAATATTGTTCCTATAATGGATGCAAGCAACAGGAGGAAAATAAAGCATACCCCTACTTTAACAGAAGAAAAAAAATTCCAAACTTTATCAATGATATTTTTATTATACGTTTGCGAGCGGCGGGGAGTGCCTTCATACCTCATATCAATCTTGCCTGCATCTACTTCTTGTAAAACTCTTCCACAACTTACACATAACTTTGTTCCTAAAGGATTTTTATGTCCACATTGACAATTTACAGTATTCATATGTATGTCCACCTAAAGATCAAGGTTTTATTTTCCTCATCAATTCTTGAATCTTGCTTTCTGTTAGTTCTCCTGTGTATATATCGATAATAAATCCTTCCTTATCAATTAAAAATGTCACTGGAAGTGGATTTATTCTATACGCTTCCTGAACTAGCTCTTCAGAATCAATCATAATCGGAAAAGTTAAGTCATATTGTTCTATAAATCTATTAACAACAAATGAAGATTCTCCAACGTTTACAGATAATACTTGTACATCTTTACTTTTATCTCGTGTATATAGTTCATTGATAGTCGGTATCTCGTTTTCACAAGGTTTGCACCAAGTAGCCCAAAAGTTCAAAAATACCCCTTGCCCTTTATAGTTTGAAAGTTTTTGTTGCTCCCCATTTTGATCCAAAAGCACAAAATCAGGAGCTTTTTGGCCAATTTGAACTTTTTCAGCTTGTTTCGCTGTTATACTCTCGTAAATAGTGTAGGCAGAAGCAACTATTAACAGCAATAAAATAATCACTCGAAGCAGTAACCGTTTCTTTTTCATGTCATCCCCCTGGAACAAAAGCGTAAGCGCCTTGAACAGCTCTGAAGAAAAATGTTCTCTTGACTCAAAAAGTGTTTTTTACTTTTAGAGGGAAGAGGTTATCTTTCACAGTGGCTAGGCACCGGAGCTAGCCACTCACCTAGCTCGACTCATTTAAATGATGGAAAGACAAGTAACTTCTGCCACTATTATACCATTTATATGTTGTAGATATTGTAATCGCAAACAGGCATTCTGTGAAAGTTTTATGAATTTTTTAAATTATTCCCTATTTTTTCTTATTTGCCTCTGTCCGAAGTAACTTCACTTCATGCGCCGTCAGTTCTCTAGCATCTCCT
Organism: Niallia yueguangensis; assembly: GCF_052663115.1. NCBI lineage: Bacteria > Bacillati > Bacillota > Bacilli > Caryophanales > Bacillaceae > Niallia > Niallia yueguangensis. Next base: position 50,729 of record NZ_JBQTCX010000004.1, on the reverse strand, counting down.
GGTTGTAATCCGTTTAAATTTAAAAAAGCATATCTTTCCCGTTTTAACTTCATTACAGGCGTTCCAATCGCTTCAAACATCCTTCTCACTTGTCGATTTCTGCCTTCATGAATTTTCAGCTCAATAATAGACGTTCCTTTTTTCTTATCTAACGATAAAAGTTTTACTTTTGCAGGTGCCGTTTTCCCATCTTCCAAAACAATTCCTCTTTCTAATTGCTTTAACTTTTCTCTGACAGGAATTCCTTTTACTTTTGCAACATATACTTTTTCGATTTCACCCTTAGGATGCATCATTAAATTAGCAAATTCTCCGTCATTTGTTAATAATATTAATCCCGATGTATCGTAATCAAGGCGGCCAACTGGATAAATTCTTGCTTCCATTTCAGAAAAGAAATCTGTTACTACTTTTCTTCCTTTATCATCATTAACACTCGAAATAACTCCTCTTGGTTTATACAGAATAAAATAGACAGGCTCTTCTCTTTCAACTGGTATTCCGTTCACTTCTACTTTATCAGAAGGAGTTACTTTTACCCCTAATTCTTTAACAATCACACCGTTCACTTTTACTTTTCCATCCAGTATTAATTCTTCTGCTTTTCTTCTTGATGCAATTCCTGCATGTGCAATTACTTTTTGTAACCTTTCCATCTATGTCACCTCTAAATTTTCTTTGTTTTGAGTCATTCTTTATTTATTAATTGGCTACTCTGAAAAAAGGGTTCCGCAGGTTGAATACACTTCGCTTTCCGCGGGCGAGCGCCGAGCCGCTTCGTCGCTTTGCTCCTGCAGGGTCTGTCTGTCTCGCTTTCCCACAGGAGTCTTCGTGTATTCAACCTGCTCTCTGCTATAAATAGTGGAAGCTGCTTCTTTTCATGTGCCATGGTGCAAGTTTTGTTGCATGAGTGTCCACCCTGAAAATAAGCACTTTTAAATGGGGTTTTCCGAAGCTTATCGCTCGATTTCCACGGAGCGAGCGCCGAGCCTCCTCGTCGCTTTGCTCCTGAAGGGTCTCGCCTGTCTCGCTAATCCCGCAGGAGTCTCACGCCTTCCGCTCCAATCAACAAAGCATCAAAATCAACAATTAGCTTTAACACAGCCTTTAATTAAGTAAGCTTATGCCTTATGGCTACCTTAAATCGTTTGAATAAAAAACAAATAATATCATTACCCTTTTGAATTATGACATAAATTAATGAATTTTCAAAGAAAGTCTTAAAATAAAAAAACACTACTGTGTTAGTAGTGTTGCCAAAAAACGATCATTTGGAGTTGAATTTTGTTTGTAATTTAGGTAAAGATTATTTCCCAAAAAACATCGTGACAACGATAATCGCCACAATAAAACCGACAAGATCTGCTAATAAACCTACTTTTAAGGCATCCCCCATTTTTTTTATGCCAACCGCGCCAAAATAAACAGTAAGCACGTAAAATGTTGTATCTGTACTGCCTTGAATAGTGGCAGCAAGTCTGCCAATATAAGAGTCTGGACCATATGTTGCAATTAAATCACTTGTCATGCCAAGCGCCGCATTTCCAGAAATCGGGCGAATAATCGCAAGTGGAGCTACTTCTGAAGGAATGCCAATACTATGTAACACCGGTTTTAAAAAGCCCATAAAAAATTCTAATGCACCAGAAGCTCGGAAGACTGAAATTGCAACAAGCATGCCAATTAAAAAAGGAATGATCGAAAAAGCAATGCTAATTCCTTCTTTTCCTCCTTCTACAAAGCTTTCATATGTAGGAATTTTCTTGTATGTTCCATATAATAAAATAAAACCGATAAGGGAAGGAATCATCCATAATGATATTAAAGAAACAAATTCCATTATCATTCCTCCTTTTTTAATCTTCTATAATAAAAATATCGATCTATTAATATACCGCTGATGGCAGAAAAAATAGTTGCAATTAATGTTGGACCTACAATATCCGTTGGACTTGCAGCATGATAATTCATTCTTATCGCAATCACGGTTGTCGGTATTAATGTGATACTTGACGTATTCACCGCAAGAAAAGTAATCATGCTATTGCTTGCCGTATTTTTCCCGCCATTTAATTTTTTCAACTCTTCCATCGCTTTAATGCCAAGCGGTGTTGCCGCATTTCCGAGCCCAAATAAGTTTGCCATCATATTAGACAATATATACCCCATTGCCGGATGGTCTTTTGGAACTTCAGGAAATAATTTTACAACAAAAGGTCTAAATAGATTGGTCAGTTTTTTTAATAATCCTGCCTGCTCGGCAATCTTCATCATTCCTAGCCAAAATACTAATACACTAATCAAACCAATACATATCGTTACAGCTTCTTTTGCACCAGAAAATACGGCCTTATTCACTTCATCCATCGTGCCATTAACCATGGCAAACACAATTCCAATAACGGTAAGCAGTACCCAGATAATATTAACCATCACTGCCCACTCCCGTCAGGCTAATAAACATTTGTTTAAAATACCCAAAAAATGATTTGGATTGTTTTTTCTGATGCTGATAGTAGATAGGAATCGTATCAATTATTTTGTGGTCAAAATAAATTTGCACTTCCCCTACAATATTCGGTACTTTATTTTCATCTTTTTTCCATGCTTTATTTACATTTGACAATTTATATTCAATTTGAAATAAATCCTCTTCATCTGAAGTAATCGGATATTCGTAGCCTTGTTTTATATATAATTTATTTTTATAGAAAGCATTGTTGATATCTTTTAATTTTCCATTCTCGATTACTTGTGCCAATTTATATTTTTTAAAGGAAGTTTCAAACATATTAATATGGTCGTCCCAATCATCTGGATCATTTAATGTCACGGCAATTAGCTCTAATCCATCCTTTTCAGCCGTACTGACAAGCGTTCTTTTTGCCCTTTTTGTATATCCTGTTTTTCCCCCTGTGGAATAGTCATAAAGCTCTGTTAATAATCGGTTTTTATTGTTCCAGACACGGTCCCATTCTCCTGAAGGATCCTCTGATCTATATTTTTTTGTTCCTGCAATTTTTTTATATGTATCATTGTTCATCGCATAACGGGTTAATAATGCCATGTCATAGGCTGTAGAATAATGGTTTTCATGGTCATCAAGGCCATGCGGATTAGCAAAATGCGTATTGCTCATGCCAATTTCTTCTGCTTTTTGATTCATTAAGTAAACAAACCCGTCTAAACTTCCTCCAACGGATTCGGCAATCGCAACAGCCGCATCGTTCCCAGAACGAAGCATTAAACCATATACTAAATCTTTCAGTGGAATTTTTTCACCCACTTTTAAATAAACAGAAGAACCTTCCGCTTTTACCGCATTTTCACTTATCGTCACTTTTTCATCTAAATTTCCAGATTCAATGGCTAGAATAGCAGTCATTATCTTTGTAATACTTGCTATTCTTCTTTTTGTGTTAGCGTCCTTTTCATATAGAACCCGTCCTGATTTTTGTTCCATTAATACCGCACTATTAGCACTTACATACATCGCCGCATTTGTATTATGAGGAATCGCTAATATTAAAATGGAAGTGATAAGGGAAAATATAATGGTTTTATATAGTTTCATTTAACACTACCTCATCTCATTAAGTCATTTGTACATGTTTATGCAGGACAAGTAGCCTTATGACAATAAAGCAAAAACTTCTTTAAAAATCGAGGTAACCAACGAAACAAAAAATGCCGATACTCTTGATTGGAATATCAGCACGAATCTATAAAACATTTTTGTATAACGATTATTAAATTAATACTTAAATTATTAATCTATATTGATATTTCCTGATGATGAATGAAGTGATAAAGTTGGACCTTCTGAACCTATTTCTGATTTTAATTTGCTGCCAGCATCCTTTGTTATAATCTCTTTTGAAGAAAAAAGAGATGTCTTGATTTTACCTGATTCTGTAGCTGCATCAATTTGCAGAGAATTAGGTTTATCTTCTAGCTTTGCTTCAATTTCACCTGAATTGGAACTGATACTACTATCGTTCTTAAACGTTCCTTTGTGAGACACACTAACGTTGCCAGTATCATTTTCGATCGACAAATCTCCCATAATATTGACTAGTTTCACATTACCAGACACAACCTCCCCTTTTACCTTATCGCCTTCAAAGCCATTGATATTAATCTCTCCAGAATCGGCTGTTAGAATTAATTTTTCTGCTTTCAGGTCTTCCCCTGTAATGTTCCCAGAAGTCGTTACGAGATTTATTTTTTTATACGTATCTTTCGGTATATCAACATACAAAGTTTCTGTCTTAAAATGAATAAAATCTGATGAATCTTCAATAACAACAGATAAGACATTGTCTTCAACCTTTGCTGGTAATTCCTTTTCTGCTTTCATTTTAACCGTTACTTCTTTTCCATTAGATGGACGAAATTCGATGTTTTGTCCTCCTGTCTTAATATTAATTTCTTCTATCTTCTGTCCTTCAAAAGATTTTGTTTCATTTTTAGAAAGAGAATTTGATCCACATCCTGAAATTATAGAACAAATAATTCCCACATTTAATATTAAAACGAGTTTACTGCTTAAATTTTTCATTGTATGCTCCTTTATGTTTGATTGTTCTTTTAGCACCTATGATACGGTGATTTCCAGCCTGTAGCTGTTGTACTACTATAGCAATACTTAATAAGATGACTGTCAAAATCGCATAGAAATTCGGATAACCCGTTGACACTCCCAAGAAATCTAGATATGGCATGTTATTGACTGGACCAAGATACCACCACAGCATATAGATAACTTCGAATAATTTCCTTGATCCACTAAAACTACCAAGTGCTAATCCCAATGTCGGAATAAAGAAAATGCCAGTAATCCAAGAGTGGAGGAATAATAACTGTCCTTCCATTAGGAAATGAATCAAAACACCTAAAGACATTAGCAATGCGATAAGAACTCCTGATATCCAAACTGCAATAAACTTATAGAGCGGTGGACAACTGGATAAAATAATCTCTCGCATAAAATAATGCTTTTCTCTGTTCCCCATCTGTGACCAGATAGCAATAGGCAATACCATGACTAACGGCAGCCAGCTCCTAATTTTGTCGAGAGAGATTAAAAGACTAGCAGCAATTACACCTATAACAAACAGATACCACCAGATGGAAAAGCCTTTTATCATGATAAGAAGTTCCACTTTAACTAATCTTGAAAGATGGATTCGTTTTTCTTTTTCAACTGGTGATAAACGAAAGCTTTGGATTAAATTACTCTTCACTAACAGCTTCTTGTTTGTTTCAAAAATTGATAGCTTTCCTGACTGTTTACCTTTTCCTTGATTTTTAAATCGATCAAAGACTATAGACGAAAGTAAAATAATAATCCCTGCAATAAAAACCCAAATCACTCGTAGTGTTAGTAGACGAGGATTCCAATCAACCCCTTGCCATTCAAACGTAGAAATTTTTCCTTCTACTGGATAATATCCAAAGCTCCCACCCTCTTGACTATCTGCAATGAAATCATATTTCATTGCTGCTTCCTGAACCATATCTGAACGGATGACATCAAGTCCATATACATCCCAGAAACTATTGGGACTGGCAATAGAAATTACGCTAAAAAATATCCAAAGTCCAAAAAAAATAATGTTTCCAATCACACCCTTTACCCCCGGAAAGACATCAAAAAAAACACTTAATGCTGCCAATACGAATAGAGACGGAAGAGCAATGAACAAGAACGGTGCAAAATAATCCCATACTTCCAGTTGATACTCTTCTCCACGCAAGAGCTGCATGCTCATAAAGGCTAGAATCATCATTAGCTCCATTACAACAAGCACAAAAAAATTTGAAATTACCTTACTTGAAACATATCGAAAGTTACTGATAGGAGTAGATGCAATGATTTGTCCGACTTTCAGACGTTGATCTTCTAAGATCTGGCTTCTCAACATGTAAAAACCAAACAACCATAATAGAAGCGTGGAAAGCATCGCTGCCATGCCACCTAGCCAAGCAGAATTATATATTCCTCTAACTCCGCCAATATAAAAAACTTCATAGCCTGAGGATAACGAAGGTACACATGCGTATCCTAGGAACAAGGATATTCCAATAACAAGTAAGAAAGAATAGCTCCTCATTTGTTTGACTAAATTATTTTTTATTAAGTAAATATTAGATTCAAGTGTATTATTCATGCTTTCACTCCCAGTGACGCCACGTAATATAGATAGGCATCTTCCAATGAAGACGGCAGAGGGGTAGCGTTGAGGTTTGGCCTAAGATCAGATACGATTCGCGCATGCACACCGTCACTACGGTGAATTGCACTGCTGATCGAGTATTTCTCCTGCATATCTTGTAAACCGGTAGACGGTATCACACAGTTCCAAACTTTATTATCTACAGTTTGTATTAGGTGTTCCGGAGTTGTATAAGTGACAAGTTGGCCTTTTGATAGTATCGCAATATTAGGTGCTATTGACTCAATGTCTGTTACGATATGGGTTGAGAGAATAACGATTCGATTGGATGACAAGGTTGAAAGTAAATTACGGAATCTGATTCGTTCCTGCGGATCTAATCCTACTGTTGGTTCATCAACTATTAACAGAGATGGGTCATTTAACAGTGCTTGTGCAATCCCCACACGTTGTTTCATTCCTCCAGAGAATCCTCCTAAAAGTCTTTTTCGATCATTTGATAGATTCAAAATCTCCATTAATTCTTCTATTCGTTTCCTTGAAGATCTAATGGACAATCCTTTAATCGCTGCCATATATTCAAGAAATTCAATAGGATTCATGTTAGGGTATACACCAAAGTCTTGAGGTAAATACCCCAGTTCTCTTCTTAAGAGGTCAGGATTCTTTGTAATATCTGTTCCGTTCCACATAATCGTCCCACTTGAAGGTTTCTCAATCGTAGCTAACATCCTCATTAACGTAGATTTCCCTGCCCCATTTGGTCCTAATAACCCCATTACTCCTGATTTTAAATTTAAAGTCAAATTCTTGAGTGCCTGTTTAGATCCATAACTTTTTGTGACCTTCTGTATGCTAAGTTCCATTTATATTCCTCCACTGCACAAAATTCTTGTTATTTACATGTTTGAAGTGTAAATATTACTTTCTTACTTTCAATATAACGAACTAAAGTAAAATCAAAGTAAAATGAAGGGAAAATATAAGTAATACTTATTTTTCAAGTTCTCCAAATTCTATAAGGGTTTTGACGATTTTCCTCCTAAAAACAAACAATTTCCTATTTGATGATTAAACTTATGGTAAGATTAGTAAATAAATGATTTAATTTTATGCTATTGGGAGGGAGCATAATTGCTTGAGTCTGAAAACATCCTTTTGGTTGATGACGAAAAAGGAATTCTAACATTACTGGAAATAACTTTGAAGAAGGAACGGTTTGATAATATTACCTGCTGTATGACAGGTCAAGAAACATTGGAATTAGTCAAACAAAATACATACGACTTAATTTTGTTAGATGTTATGCTTCCTGATTTTAATGGATTTGACCTTTGTAGAGAAATACGGAAGCATACGAATACACCCATTATTTTCATTACATCCTGTTCCACAGATTTTGATAAATTAACTGGCTTTGGAATCGGAGGGGATGATTATATCACTAAACCTTTTAACCCTCTTGAAGTAATCGCGAGAGTGAAAGCATTGCTAAGAAGAAAGAATATGTATGAGTCATCATCAGACGTAGCTACAGAGGATGGAAAAGAGTATAATTTTGGACGCTTTTCATTAAAACCTGATGATGCTCTGCTTATAGTAAATAATGAAAAAATTGAGTGTACAGCAAAGGAATTAGATCTTCTACAGTTCTTCTGCAGGAATCCAAATCGCATTTATACTACATCTCAAATTTACGAGCATGTATGGGGGAATCAGGGATATGGGGTAGAAAAAACAGTCACAATCCATATCTCAAAGATAAGAAAAAAATTAGGCGATGATCCAAAATGTCCTAAAATCATCTTGAACTTAAGAGGTATTGGGTATAAATTTATTCCTCCATCTATGGAGGAAGCATGAAAATAAAATTTCGTTTTAGCGCTCATTTTATCATCGGATTATTTATATGGATCATTGGCATGGGTCTCACCGCTATGTTAACTATTGACGTCATCTTTCCATCGATTGGGGTCATTGAAGAAAACAAAGGATATGACCTTTTAGTATTAATGGTGTTTCTCTTAAACATTACTTTATGCAGCATGCTTTTTGCTTGGTATTTCGGCAGCCCCTTATGGTTTATGATGTCTTGGATACAACTACTGACCCAAGGTAAATACGAAGCACCTTTTAACAAAAGTAAAATTTATACGAGAAAAGGTAAGTTACGCAAGCCTTATCGACTTTATGAAGAAGTAATCATCAATATTCATTCCTTAGCTGAACATCTAAAGCAGGCGGAACAAGAGCGAATGAAAATGGAGGAACTAAAAAAAGACTGGATGGCAGGAATTTCCCATGATCTAAAAACGCCTTTGACATACATTACTGGATATTCAGCTTTATTGCTAAATAAAGAGTACGTATGGACAGAAGAAGAAAAAAACACCTTTATTAAAACGATCGCACAAAAAGGTGAACACATGGAAGCCCTTATTCAAGACCTTAATCTTTCCTTTCAGATAAATAGTGTTCAATCTCCTTTACCGCTAAACTTGAGTAAAACAAACATTGTTGAATTCATCCAAAACTTGATTGCTGATATTGGAAATGACCCGAAAGCTTTCGAATATAATCTAAGTTTCCATTCAGATGAAAAAATAATCAAAAGTGAATTTGATGCACAATTAATGTATCGTGCTTTGCAGAATCTACTGATTAATGCCATCATTCACAATCCTTCAGGAACAAGCATCCATGTGGAGATAGTGAATGAAAAGGACAGATTTGTTACAATCACAATCTCTGATGATGGAGTTGGAATGGATCAAGATACGATAGACAACCTCTTCAAGAAATATTACCGAGGCACTGCCACTAATTCCTCCGATTTAGGAACTGGTTTAGGGATGGCAATTGTCAAGAATTTAATTTTAGCACATGGTGGCCATATCAAAGTTAATAGCGAATTATCTTTAGGAACAAAGATTAACATTACCTTGCCACATACACATTGTAATAATTAAAAAATGAATACTAATTTATCATTCATATAAATTCATCTAGAAAATTAGCCATAGAATAACCATGACTAATTTTCTAGACTTAAGAGGATGGTATCCTGTTTAGCAACTCGACATTTCTCGACTAATTCCATATATAATCCATCTTAATATGGTCTCCACTTTAATTCACTTGCTTTCGCAAATCTTTGTTCTACATCCTTCCAGTTGACAATATTCCACCAATTATTAATATAATCTGCTCTATTATTTTTATATTGCAGATAATATGCATGTTCCCAAACATCCAGCACTAATAAAGGAATCGTATCCCATTGTGTAAGCAGATTATGTCTTTCTGATTGAAGAATCTCTAAATGGCGTGCCCGCGGCGACCACACAAGGATTGCCCAGCCTACTCCTTCCACCGCTTTGGCCGCCTCCGTAAAATGTTGTTTAAAAGCTTCAAAACTGCCAAAATATTTTCTTATTTCTTCTAATAAAGCACCACTCGGCTTCCCTCCGCCTTTTGGACTCATATTATTCCAAAAAATAGTGTGTAAATAATGACCAGAACCGTGAAATGAAAGTTCTCGAGACCAATGTTTTACCAGTTCATAATTCCCAGCTTTTCTTGCTTCTGCTAATTTTAATTCTGCTTTATTTAATCCGTCGACATACGATTGATGATGTTTCGTATGATGCAGCTCCATAATTTCTTTTTGAATATAAGGTTCTAACGCATTATAGGCATACGGCAATTTTGGTAAAACATGCTGCCCTGCTTTTACAATCGGCTCATTCATATAAATGCTTCCTAAATTCTGCCGATTGGAAAAATAATGTTCCATCTTATCATGAAGTTCTTCTGCTTCATGTTGTATTTTAATCAACTCTTCTGTATCAAGCGGTTTCCGCTGCATATTATCCATTAAACTAGAAAATTTATCAAGTTTTTTCCATATATTCTCTTCTTTTTGAACTTGTTCTGATTCTAATAATTTCTTTAAATGTTCATTCCACACTAACACTTCTTTTACATAATCATTGTAGCTGCTCAATCTTTTCACACCTCATTTCAACAGTACTCTTCCTTAAATGATATGATGAAACGTACAAGAACATGTTATTTTTGTATGGAAAAGGGGACGGAGCTACGCCTACTTTATGGAAGGAAACAAGTAATCATGCTTTGTAATTAGTTTTTATCCTATATATAGCACCGCCTTTATTTGATTAGTATTTGCCTATTCTAGTTAGATAGTGCGGACGAGAGGTTAAGTCCCAATGTCATCAATCTAAACTTCAAAAAACAGGAAAATAAGCAACTAAATAGGAAATAAGGGTTTCCTTTCTGTTCTCCGAGGCTTACCGCTCGCTTTCCACGGGGGACACCTCTCCAAACAAATGAGGTATTTCTTTTAAATAAAGGGTATCCCATAAATAGGATCATAAATACTGAAAAAAATCAATGGATGGATATCCACGATCAAATAGGAAAAGATCCTTATTTGATTGGAACTTTTTAAAACCCTCCAACAATCGAATGGCGACGGAACGCTCACTATCATTACAATTTGTAATTAGGGCTTTCACAATTAGATTATTTTCGATATCATAAATACAGGATGCCATTGTACGGGCAAGTTCTACAGACGAGCCTTTCGCAACCCCAAAGGCATCCTTTAACCTTTTCGAATTGTTCATTTCAAGAATAGACGTATCAATCCAATTATTGTGGTGTTTTCGAAAAATCAAGTATCTTTATGCTTAAATTCTAACTATTTCATGACATTTTTAAAGTTTGCAATTTATGAATTTAAGTTGATGACATTGGGTTAAGTCCCCAGGTAAGTTTTATATAAAACTAGCATGAATCCCTATTTACAACCTGAATATATTTATAAATTCTTAAAAAGTCTGTTATTGTACTTTAACTAAAAAATTTGTGTTAAAATAATGAGCAAAGGAGGTAATACTTAATGAATAACGATTTAAAAGAAATCTTACGTTCAGTTTTAAAAGAAGAGTTGGAACCGATAAATAAACGTCTTGATGGATATGAACAACGTTTTGATGGATTTGAACAACGTTTCGATACTTTGTCAGAAGAAATAAAAGAACTTAAAGATGGACAAGCACGACTTCAGAAAAACATTATTGAAAGTCTTGGTCAATACACGGAGAAAATTGCTGAGCACGTTGATAATAAAACGGAAGCACTAAATAAAAGAGTTTATGCTTGTTAAACAGACATTCAACGATTAACTAGCAAATTCATTTGATTGGAATCAAGTATAGCACTTTCTCTTAATATAGGAATATCCGTTCTTTTTATCATTGTATTTCTTTCACCTCTCTCCTCCATTTATCATTCACAAACTATTTCTTCGCACTTTTCATCCCCCTATTCTTATTGTAAAAAAATAAAAGCATGAATTCTTATAGGAATCCACGCTAAAAACTTATTTTTCCCGTCTCGGAACCGGCTGATAAAAAGTTACTTACCTTTTATCAGCCATACCATTTTTACCAACTATTCTTCTATTTTTTGCTGAAATGTTTCAAAAAACAAATCGGCTTCTTCTTGGTTAAATTCTTCTTCTTTATCAGCGAGCGGCGGCAGTTCTGCTAAATCCTTTAAACCAAAGTGATCTAGAAATTCTTTTGTTGTTCCATATAATATCGCTCTTCCTGCCCCTTCTGCTCTGCCTACTTCTTTAATCAGCGCTTTAGCAGCTAAAGTATGAAGAGGCTTTTCTGTTTTTACGCCTCTCACTTCCTCTATTTCTGCTCGAGCTATTGGCTGTTTGTATGCAATAATTGCCAATGTTTCTAATGCTGCTTGTGACAACGTGGATGCATGTGGAGACTCTACCAACTTTTTCAAATAGTTGGAATGCTCTTTTTTTGTTGCCAATTGATACGTCCCGGCAATTTCAATAATCGTAATCCCACGATTTTGATTATCGTTATAATCGTCTTTTAGCTGCTGCAGAATTTGCTCTGCTTCGCCGCTTTCTATTGATAATACATGGGTTAATTGCTTTACAGTAATACCTTCATCTCCAGCCGCAAACATTAAGCTTTCAATGATTCCTTTCCATTTGTTAACCTTCAATTCTTGCTTCAACTTCCTTTCCAATAACAAAAATATTTGCAAAATTATGTTCTTGTTCTACAAATATTTGCTGACGTTTCATTAATTCTAAAATTGCTAGAAATGTAACCACAATATGTGTTTTATCATGGATGGGAAAAAGTTCTTCAAAGGATGTTCTTCCTTTTTTATTTCGTACTAACTTTAAGATGTCATCCATTCTATTTTCAATCGGTATTTCTTGTCGAGTAATTTTTGTTGTTAACGGTGCTTGGAGTTTTTTTCTTTTTATTAGCTTTTGAAAAGCAGCTAACATATCATATAATGTAACATCCAATTCCTTTTTGGAAGCTTCTTCGATTTCTGCCGCAAAGTCCGATAGGTCACTAGGAGGCTTTGTAAAGATTAAACCACGTTCTTGCTCCATTGCTTTTAAACCGCCGGCAACTTCTTTAAATTTTCGATACTCCACTAATCTTTCAATTAATTCATCTCTCGAGTCTTCTTCCGGTTCCATTAATATATCTTCATCTAATAATTCTTCATCATGTTTCGGCAATAACATTTTACTTTTAATTGCGAGCAAAGTTGCTGCCATCACAAGAAATTCACTGGCAATGTCGAGCTCCAGCTCTGTCATTGCATGAATATAATCTAAATACTGTTCAGTAATCTCCGCTACATTTATATCATATATATCTATTTCCAATTTATTGATTAAATGAAGAAGCAAGTCTAAAGGTCCTTCAAAACTATCAATTTTCACATTATACTGCATTTATCTCACCAAAATCCTAATAGAATAACAATAATGCTTGCCAAAAGTTTGCAGTTTTATACTTTGCCTACCTCTGAACTATGATAGTACTAGTATAGATGATTTAAAACCGTTATCCAACAGAAAAATCATCCAAACAGATTGGAAAACAAATATTTTACTGTACACCGAGCATTTTTTTGTATAATATAACCGTTAAAGTTGAATCTTAGCATGATTGATCATTTTCGATCACATGTTTAAGTACGTATTCAAAAAGGTGGACAAAAAGATCCGAGAAATTCAAGGAAGTGAAGCTTTAAGCACCACAGCGAATGCCATTAATATAATTCGACAGCTATTTATCCCGGACTTTTTGGACAACCTATTAAAAAAATAGGCTGTTTTCGTATAGATTGTTGCTTTTAAACCCGCAGCCTGAATACACTTCGTCCGTTTAGCGAGCGTCGAGCCTCCTCGTCGCATACGCTCCTGTGGGGTCTCGTCTTTCTCGCATTCCCACAGGAGTCTACGTGTATTCAGTCTGCTGAGTACTTCTTCTCCTATTTTTTTACGAAAAAAAAACAAAAAACTTTGAGAAAACAGCCAAAAAGTATTACAAAAAGAAAGTGTGGAAAGTATGTATTCAAAACCGTATATCCTTTTTTTAGTCCATTTTCATGCAGACCGTGATTACTTTGAATGTCACGAAATACTAGAAGAATATTGGAAAAAAGTTGATGCAAACAACAAAGAATCCATATGGGTTGCATTCATTTTATTAGCAGTTTCTTGTTATCATCATCGAAGAGAAAATTTTGCTGGAGCAATCAAAACGATAAAAAAAAGTTATTCCCTTTTTAAACAAAATAAACACCAACTTCCTTCATATGGTCTCGATACAGTTCTATTATTCTCTTTACTTGAAAGTAATCAGACAAATATAGAGAACTTACTTTCTTATAAATCGTTTATTCTTCCTATCGATGATGCTGAATTAGAAAAGCAATGCCAAAAATATTGTGAACAAATGGGATTAATATGGAAAAACAATAACTTAGCTGCTGATGATATCATTCACCGTCACCTGACAAGAGATCGCAGTATCGTCATACAAGAAAGAGAAGCAGCGATTATGGCTAGAATGCATCATAAATAGCCAGTATCCTTGTATAATTTGGTTGAGTAAAACGACTTTTATATTCACCCCAAAAAACCATCTCATTAATGGCTGTCTTTTCTGTTTTTCAAAAAAGACAAACAACGAGATGGTTTTTAAAATAAATATATACAATTTCTAAAGTCGGAAAGGATGTCTAGCTTCAGAGTCTTCCAAAACGATTGTGCTTTCTTATCCATATCTTTTTAAACGATATCTTGACATTTGGATAAAAAAGAGATAATTAAATCATTTGCTTCAATGTTTTTATCTGGATACATCCCTTTAATTCCTTGGACCATGGACTTCCCTACTCCTTGGAGTCGATGTGACGGATTAACGGAAATATGCTGAATTCGAATTGTATTTTCCTCTACAAAGACGATTCCGATTAAACCGATAATATCTTCATCCTCTTTCCATAATAAAAGCTGCCATTTTTCGTTTATTTCATACTCTTTCATCGTTTGCTGCAGTACTTTTAAATCTTTTTCAGCTGGCATAAAGGAAAGAAGTCCCATAGCAATTTTTTCAAATGATTTCTTATATCGAATGATCATGTATATCCCTCATTATTATTAAAACATATTTACTTATTATTTTTCCCATCTTCCAAAATTCTCAAACTAGGTAAAGCATAATATAGTAGATAATATCTTGCTTTGACGAATGATGTTATATCATTTATCATACAGAAATTATTCTTATACTTCAATGATAATGTTAGAAGCAATTATTTTCAATATATTCCCACAACTTATAATACCATCTATTTCCTATCTCACTGTACTCGCGGTAACATGTTTTGCTCTCTATATAAGTATGCAATTAAAACGAAATAAGCTACTTTTTTCTATTGTCCAATTTTTCTTTAAAAAAATACACTTAATTTATGTAGGTTGTTTTAAGTAAAGGCTGTTTTCGTATAGATTGTTGCTGTTAAACTCGCAGCCTGAATACACTCGCTTTCCGTGGGCGAGCGTCGAGCCTCCTCGTCGCATACGCTCCTGTGGGGTCTCGTCTTTCTTGCATTCCCACAGGAGTCTACGTGTATTCAGTCTGCTGAGTACTTCTTCTCCCATTTTTTTACGTAAAAAACAACAAACTTTGAGAAAATAGCCTAAGTAAAAAACTAAGTGCAGTTCATGCACTTAGTTAAAGTGTTGAAAAAGTATAATTTAGAAACTTTTCAGGCTGATTAGTTTTTTATTGTCGCCGTTTCCTTTAAAGGCAAATCTAATTTTATTAAATCTTCATAAGATTCTCTTTTTACAACAAGGGTTGCTTTTTTATTTTCTACAAATACAACAGGCGGTCTTGGAATTCTATTATAATTATTTGCCATAGAATAGCCGTATGCTCCAGTACAAAATACAGCTAAGACATCTTCATCACTTGCTTTTGGCAATGGAAGATCCCAAATAAGCATATCGCCTGATTCACAGCATTTCCCTGCTATAGATACGACCTCATCCGTTTTATGCAGGGGCTTATTTGCTAATACCGCTTCATATTTAGCCTGATATAAGGAAGGACGTAAATTATCTGTCATCCCACCGTCAATTGCTAAATAATTACGAACGTTTGGAACTTCTTTACGAGAGCCAATTTTATAAAGGGTCGTTCCTGCATCACCAACCAAGGATCTGCCTGGCTCAATCCAAATCTCTGGCATATTCATTTGATGTGCTGCTACTTGATTTTGTACTTCATGGATAATCTCTTTCACATATTCTTCCGGTTGAATCGGTTGATCTTCACTAGTATAGCGAATCCCAAATCCACCGCCAAGATTTAACACTTTCGTTTCAAAACCATGGTTTTGCTGCCATAATTTCAAATGATCAATAATTTTTTTCGCGGCAAGCACAAAGCCTGTTGTTTCAAAAATTTGTGAACCAATATGACAATGCAATCCTAGTACGTCAAGCCATTGCGAATCGATTCCTTTTAGTAAAGCTTCTTCTGCTTGACCATTTTGAAGGTCAAAACCAAATTTAGAATCTGCTTGACCTGTTAATATATAATCATGAGTATGCGCCTCAATACCTGGTGTCACACGCAATAAAATATTCATTTTCACTTGTTTCATTTCACATAATTCATGGAGTAATTGCAACTCATAAAAATTATCAACTACAATGCAGCCAATCTGATGATCAATTGCCATCAGCAATTCTTCGCGGCTTTTATTATTTCCATGAAAATGAATACGCTCAACTGGAAATTTTGCAGCAAGAGCAGTATATAATTCTCCACCTGAAACAACATCCAGTGATAATCCTTCTTCCTCAGCAAGCTGAACCATTGCAATCGTTGAAAAAGCTTTGCTTGCGTATGCTACTTGTGCAGTAACACCCATATTATCAAAAGTTTGTTTAAACCCTCTTGCTCTTTCACGAATTAACGCAACATCATACACATACACAGGAGTTCCAAATTTTTCGACTAATTGTAATGTATCCACCCCGCCGATTTCTAAATGACCTAATTCATTTACTGTAGACGTCCCATAATAATGCATCTTTTCCCCTCTATTCTCTATATTATATAAATTAGTAATCCCATATACTATCAATAGATGAAGGGATACTCCTATTTTTTTCATACAAGCTATAGCTAATTAATTAAAGACAGCTACCCATTTAGAGAGCTGTCTTTTCGTTTCATTATCATTAACAGCCCACTTAATTAAACAAATGTACCATAAAAAACTATATTTCTCAATCCTCTTTTTACCTCTTATTTTTAAAGAATGAGAAGTTTCCGCTTACTATAACAAACTCATTCGCTTGGCTGCTTATAGCGATTCTGCGGATGCAGATGACTAGGTCTTATTGTACTGCCAGGAACCGTTCTACGTAGCATAATTTGTGCTAATGCCCTTGGATAAAAAGGAATAAATGGCCATAGATACGGTACATTTAATGTACGAATACGGATTAATAACAAAAGATATAAGGTACATCCGATAAGGAAACCTGGGGTATGGAATATCGAAACCACTATTAATAATAGTAATCGAACTATTTTATTGGCAATTCCTAGTTCATAACTTGGTGTTGCAAAGTTTCCAATTGCTGCTACCGAAACATATAGGATAACTTCTGGTACAAACAAACCGACATCAATAGCTATTTGCCCTATCAATACGGCTGCTATTAGCCCCATTGCCGTTGATAATGGAGTTGGCGTATGAATCGCAGCAATTCTTAAGAATTCCAACCCGAGATCCGCAATAAACAACTGCACAACAATTGGGATATTTGTCCGCTCATTTGGGCCAATAAACGCTAATTTTTCAGGCAATAAAGAAGGTTCTAGTGTAACTAAAAACCATAATGGCAAAAAAAACAAAGATGCTATGACACCTATAAAACGAACCCATCGAATAAACGTTCCTACTACAGGTGCTTGTCGATACTCTTCGGCATGCTGCAAGTGATGAAAAAAAGTTGCCGGTGTAATAATAACACTTGGTGATGTATCGACATAAATAATGACATGTCCTTCTAGTATATGCGTTGCGGCTACATCTGCTCTTTCTGTATATCTTACTAAAGGATAGGGATTGCCGCCTTGTTGCAGGAGAAATTCTTCAATCGATTTATCTGCCATCGTAAGGCCATCTGTTTTAATCGCATTTAATTCTTTTTTGATTATTTCGATTAAATCAGGATCTGCAACATCTTCTAAATACCCGATGGCAATATCCGTTTTCGATCGTTCCCCTACTTTCATAATTTCAAATCGCAATCTTTCATCACGAATTCTTCTTCTTGTAATCGCAGTATTAATGATAATATTTTCGACAAAACCGTCTCTCGAACCTCTTACTACTTTTTCCGTATCTGGTTCTTGCGGTGATCTTCCTGGATAACTTCTAACATCAATAGCAAGACCTATTCCATAACCATTTACAACAATAACAATTAGACCAGAAAGAACTTGGTCTACAAGTTCATCCATTGTCTTGATTGGTTGAACAGACTGATGAACAAGTTGATTTTCCACCACTTCAAAAATATTGCTGCCTTGCAGTGTTCTATCAGTATCGTTAAGAAAAAGCAGATGTTCTAATAATTCCGCGATTAAAATACTATCACATAAACCATTTACATAATATAATTGAATTTCTTTATTTAAAACGGTCAGTTTTCGTACACCTAAATCAAAGCTTGTTCCTAAACCGACACGATCTTTCATATATTGTTCAATTGAATTGATATTATCATATATCGGGATCATATTGTTTTTTTGCTTTTCCATGATAAAAACCACTTCTTTCTAATATATATTCTACTGCTATTTTTGTTATTGGAGCACCTTTGTCATATGCATCTTTTTTGCCCATTTTTCCAATATCCCCAATGCCAACAACTAACGGTAAATCTAACTCATCTAGGTTATATACGGTATCTCCATTTAAACGGCCTATTTCATATTCTGGTACCCCATATTTATCTACGCCATATGGAGTTAATTCACCATCTTGATCGATGCTAACATCAATTCTCGTCCATTCTTCTCTTCTTGATTTGCTTGCAACAGCAATCACACCAAGTATTTCCACCTCTTCATGTGCTGCTATGTATCTTAATATCGTTTCTCCTGCTCCTTCTCCTATAAATCCACTATCATCAACCATCACTAATACTGGATCGTTTTTTGCTTTTTTGATGCTGTTGATCACTTCAGGGCCTGTATGATTACTTGGATTGCCAAAAGTCATACAACTTCCACCTACTTCTGTTGCTACAACTTCTACAGCACGTCTTGCATATTCATCACCATCTGTAATTAATATTACTTTTCTCCTTTTTTCCATTTTATTTATTTCCTTTCTTTTTTGAATACCTATGAAATAAAGAACATCCAATGAAACAAGGAGCCAAAGATTTTACCAAATACAATGGCCATCATTAGCATTAATAAACGATCATCCATTCCAATCCTTTTTGCTAATAAAGGGAAAACATTTAGTACTTCTGTTAATGCAGCTGCTATCATTCCAACATAAATTCCTTCTGCTATTCCCATAAAAATAAGCAGCGCTGATGGCAAAGAAAAGGTCGGTTCACTTAAAAAAGCGAATGTTCCACATACAGCACCAAAAACAACAGACCATTCATATGCATAAATTTTACTTCCTGTTTTCGTTAATTGTGTTAGGCGTGGAATAATGCCAAAAACGGTTAAAAAAGCAACATACCCAGCACCTACTGTTGTCCCCCATGCCAAAGCGATAAAAATAATCAGCAGGATATTAATGATCATCTAGATCTTTCATACTTTCTTTATTTTCATGCATAATGACGTACTGATCTAATGACTGTTGATAATTAAACACTTCCACCTCTAACGGGCTCGGCTCCTCATTTAAACGCTTTTTAAAAACATGATTAAAAAAGATAATCATGCCTAATCCTAATCCAATCGAATATGGAATTTGAAATAGAAGTGGTTTTTCGACTTCTTTCCCTGTTATCAACCTATATAGGCGCTGATGCACATATTGCATGCTTACATCTTCATGAAAGTTCATAATCGTTAATGCAGAACCAACAAATAAAAACAACCACACTAATAGAAACAAGGGTGTCGACACTCTTTTTTTCTTGTACACTACTTCAATAATCGTTTGGGCTGGACCAATCAGTTGAATTTCAATATCTTCGCTTATCGTTCGTATCTTCCTAATAAGCTGTGTACTATCAATAATGATAATATTTCGGTCTTTTTCAGAAATCTCATAAATACAGACATCTTTAAGGCTGTTGATCAAGGTATCAGTAGCGACTAATTGTGCGAGATCCTTTAACAATACTTGATCATGTAACTTCTTCTGAATGCGATGCCTCATGCGTATATAAATAATCTCCCCCATCGTTACCCCTTCCTATCACATTGTTTTACCTTTAAAGGTAGTATTTGTTTATATTGCAAAATATATAATGAACTATTCTATGGAAATTTTTCCAAACGCAAAAAAGCAAATGGATGACTAATCCATTTGCTCCCTCATCTGCTTCAATATCTTCTTCTCCAGCCGTGAAACCTGCACTTGAGAAATGCCAAGCCTTTCTGCAACTTCTGACTGTGTTTGGTCCTTATAGTACCTTAAATAAACAATAAGGCGTTCTCTTTCATCTAATTCTCTTATAGCCTCTTGCAAAGCAATTTTATCAAACCATTTCCCTTCTTCGCCATCATCGATCTGGTCTAAAAGGGTTATAGGATCTCCATCGTTTTCATAAACTGTTTCATGAATAGAGGAAGGTGTTCTGGATGCTTCTTGTGCAAGCACAATATCTTCTGGAGGTAGCTTTAAGTATTCTGATAGTTCTCCTACAGTTGGTGTTCTTCCGAATTGTTTAGAAAGCTCATCTTTTGCTTTCCGGATTTTATTGCTTAATTCTTTTAACGACCTGCTTACTTTCACTGTTCCATCGTCGCGAATAAAACGCTGAATCTCGCCAATTATCATAGGAACAGCATAAGTGGAAAATTTCACATCATAACTTAAATCAAATTTATCGACGGACTTTAACAAACCGATACAGCCGATTTGAAATAAGTCGTCAGGATCATAGCCTCTATTAAGAAACCTTTGGACTACAGACCATACAAGGCGCATATTTTTCTGAACAATCGTATCTCTTGCAGTTTGATCTCCATCTTGGCTTTTTTTAATTAATTCTTTCACTTCATGATCCTTTAAATACGGTTCTTTTTTGTCTTTTTTTACCTCCACATCCATAGACGATTCTCCTTAATTGCTTAGCATTTTGCTCTTAATTAAATGCTTGCGCAGACGGATCTCAGTTCCATTCTCAGGGCTTGACTGCACTTCAATTTCATCCATAAAGTTTTCCATAATGGTAAAGCCCATTCCGGATCTTTCTAATTCAGGTTTTGTTGTAAACAACGGTTGTCTCGCTTCCTCTACATCTAGGATTCCTTTGCCGTCATCTCTTATTATTAAGTCAGCGTATGAGTCATTAAGAATAACAGAAATATAAACAATTCCATTTGGATCGTTTTCATATCCATGAATAATACTGTTTGTAACAGCTTCGGAAACGACTGTTTTAATTTCTGTTAATTCATCCATCGTTGGATCTAATTGCGTAATAAATGCTGCAACCGTTACACGGGCAAACGATTCATTTTGGCTTATCGCACTAAATTGAAGATGCATCTCATTTTTCATGTTATGCTACCCCCAATCGTTGAAGGGCAAATTCCTCATTCATTTCGAGTCTCATAATTTTAAACATTCCTGACAAATCAAACAGCCTTTGTACACTTGGAGAAATAGCACAAATCACCATCTCTCCGCCTAATTGTTTAATTTGTTTATACCTGCCTAATATAACACCTAGACCAGAACTATCCATAAACGAAAGATTTTCTAAATTAAGCACTATATGACGAATATCATAATGTTCAATCGCATTCGTTGCTTTTGAGCGCAACTCTTCTGCGTAATGATGATCTAATTCCCCAGATAAACGAATACAAAGGACATTATTTTTCACTTCTAGATCAATACTCAGACTCACTATCCATAACCTCCTCATTTGGTTTAGTGAGTCAATTCTAGGCTGTTCCTTTCAATTCCTTCATGAAAGACAAAACTAGTGGTAATTCGCTAAAATAAGTAAAAATGATCATTCCTTCGACAAAAGCCGCTTCCGCTTTTCTTTGATCTAGCTCCAGCGTCTAGCCCCTGTGAAAGATAACCTCTTGTCTCTAAAAGTAAAAAACACTTTTTGAGTCAAGAGAACATTTTTCTTCGGGGCTGCCCAAGCCGCTTCCGCTTTTCTTTGATCTAGCTCCAGCGTCTAGCCCCTGTGAAAGATAACCTCTTGTCTCTAAAAGTAAAAAACACTTTTTGAGTCAAGAGAACATTTTTTTTCGGGGCTGCCCAAGCCGCTTCCGCTTTTCTTTTTAATTTGTTTTCGTGAACATTCCAGTAGCTCGTTTAAATAACTGCCACCAATTGGCTTCCTTAATATCTTTTTGAGCGACTAATGAACTTTCTACTAATATTTTGCCGTCTTTCGTAAACTTAATGGTTCCAATTTGCTGCCCTTTTTCAATAGGTGCTTTTAACTTTTTATTCATTGTTATTTCTTTGTTCACTTTGTCAACTTGTTCACCTTTTTTTGTCAGAAGAGAAATCGATTCACTCGTTACAGCAGTTACATGTTTTTGTTCACCTTTGCTTACCTTTACTTTTCCAATTGGCTCATTTCGTTTATACATAGGATGTGTTTCATATTGACTAAACGCATAATCCAGCATTTTTGTTACTTGTGCATTGCGTTCTTTTGAGGTTGGAGCACCAAAAACAACGGCAATTACACGCATGCCATTTTTTTCAGCAGTTGCCGTTAAACAGTACTTCGCTTCATTTGTAAAGCCTGTTTTTAATCCATCGACACCTGGATAAAATTTCACCAGTCGATTTGTGTTAACAAGCCAAAACTTTTTATCACTATTTTCTCGTAAATACGCTTCATATGTACCAGTGAATTTTGTAATATCTTCGTATTTAAGAAGTTCTTTCGCCATAATAGCCATATCATGTGCTGTACTATAATGATCTTCTATCGGCAAACCGGTTGTATTTTTAAACATTGTATTTTTCAACCCTAATTCTTTAGCTTTCGTATTCATCATTTCGACAAATGCTTCTTCTGAACCGGCAAGTCTTTCTGCCATTGCTACAGCAGCATCGTTGCCTGACCCAATGGCAATGCCTTTTAACATTTGCTCTGTTGTCATTTCTTCTCCAGGTTCTAAAAAGATTTGCGAGCCGCCCATTGAGGCTGCATATTCACTTGTTCGTATCTTTTCATCCATCTTAAGCTTTCCTTCATCAAGTGCTTCCATAATTAAAAGCATAGTCATTACCTTTGTCATACTTGCAGGAGGAAGTTTTTCGTTGCTGTTTTTTTCGTACAAAGTGGTTCCTGTATCTCTATCAATTAAGATCGCTGACTTCACATTTTCTACTAACTCACTTTTTTTTTCAGCTGCTAATGTTGGTGATGTCAGTGTTAAAGCAAATAAAAGCGTTGTTAATGCCATTGATATGATGCGTTTCATTTCTATGACCCTCCATTCTATATGACTCCATTTTTTCCAAAGGAGGATTTTTTATACAATCAACTATTGAATATTTTTTAGACAGCTTTTTAATCTGTTCCATCACTTATAATTCTAATTAAGTAGTAAAAATTGGTTTTCCCTTCGCAGCTAAAAGGAATATACTAATGGAAGGAGGGAAAGAACAGTCAAAGGTAGTTTATAAAAGTTCATAAAAACTTCTTATTTTATTATAAACATTATTTTTATAATAAAACTAAGAGGTGATATAAATGAGATATTATTTAATAAGTGTATTTGCTGAATGGATAGGAAAAATAACACAAACATTAAGAAATTGGGAAAAACAAAATACTTTCAAACCATATTATGTGATAGAAGGGTATTGTACAATTATTTCGCAACAAAAAGATGATAAAGAAGTTGATGGAAAGTGATTCTTGCAAAGAAAATAAGGATAAAACCAACGAAAGAACAGGAACATCAGCTTTGGAAATCAGCAGGAACAGCTCGCTGGGCGTATAACTGGACATTAGGGAAACAAGAAGAAAACTATAAGAACGGTAGTAAATTTTTATCTGATGAAACCCTGCGTAAAGAATTGACTGTTTTAAAACAAACGGAAGAATATGCTTGGTTGTATGATGTATCAAATAATATCACAAAACAAGCGATCAAAGATGCTTGTGATGCGTATAAGAAATTCTTTAAAAATCAAGCAGAGAAACCACGTTTTAAAAGCAGGAAGAAATCAAAACCGTCTTTTTATAATGATAACGTAAAACTCAAAGTTAAAAAGGATGAAGTCTTGATTGAAAAAGTTGGTTGGATTAAAACGTCTGAACTTTTGCCAATAGGTGTAAAGTACTTCAACCCAAGAATCAGTTTTAATGGTAAGTACTGGTATTTGTCTGTTGGAATGGAAAAAGGAATACAATCAACGGAATTAACAAATGTTTCACTTGGAATTGATGTTGGTGTGAAAGAATTAGCAATATGTTCAGATGGTAGAAAGTTTAAAAACATAAACAAAACAAATGTAGTAAAAAAGGCAGAGAAACGCCTTCGCAGGTTGCAGCGTCAAGTTTCTCGAAAATATCAAATGAACAAGGAGGGAGACCGTTTCGTCAAAACCAGCAACATTATAAAAATCGAAAGGAAAGTGCGGAACCTATATAGAAGATTATCGAATATCAGAACCAATTATCTTCATCAAACGACAAACGATATTGTGAAAACCAAACCATATCGAATTGTAATGGAAACCTTAAACATCAAAGGAATGATGAAGAATAAGCATTTATCAGAAGCGATTGCCAAACAAGGATTATACGAATTCAAACGGCAAATCCAGTATAAGTGTGAGAAGCATGGGATTGAATTTGTGGAGGCTGATAAATGGTATCCATCTTCTAAAATGTGTTCATGTTGTGGGACTGTTAAAAAGAATCTAAAGCTATCTGACCGATTATATCAATGTGATTGTGGTCTTGTAGTGGATAGGGATTTGAACGCTTCTATCAACTTATCACA
The DNA here is from genome assembly GCF_052663115.1 of Niallia yueguangensis. Classification (NCBI taxonomy): domain Bacteria; kingdom Bacillati; phylum Bacillota; class Bacilli; order Caryophanales; family Bacillaceae; genus Niallia; species Niallia yueguangensis. The sequence goes on along the minus strand of NZ_JBQTCX010000004.1, from coordinate 25,939 downwards.
TTATCAATTAGCAAATTAACACCAAAACGTTAACTGCTAATATGTAGGATTCGTTGTATCCGAATTTACGCCCTCGGAGTGTTATATCAAACGAAAGTAGCTTCGGCAAAATCGGACACGAAAAACAGGGAAATAAACAAACTTTATAGATTTTTATAAGGTTTTGGCAACGGAGAAAAGATGATTATTATTAAAACACCTGAACAAATAAAAAAAATGAAAAAAGCTGGCGAAATATTGGCTGATTGCCATAAAGAAATAGCAGCAATAATCAAACCTGGCGTAACAACCGAAGCGATTAATGCGTTTGCAGAAAACTATATTCTTAAAAGAGGAGCAATTCCTGAACAAAAAGGATATCATGGTTATCCTTTTGCAACATGTGCATCTGTTAATGATGTTATTTGTCACGGATTTCCTAATAAAACCCCATTAAAAAATGGCGATATTGTGACCATTGATATGGTTGTCAATTTAGATGGCTGGCTCGCTGATTCCGCATGGTCTTATGCTGTCGGCACCATTTCTGAAGATGCAAAAAAATTATTAGAAACAACGGAGGCTGCTCTTTACAAAGGAATTGAGCAGGCTGTAGTAGGAAATCGAGTGGGAGATATTTCTCATGCTATTCAAACATTTGCTGAATCTCAAGGTTTTTCAGTAGTCCGTGATTTTGTAGGTCATGCGATTGGGAAAAATATGCATGAAGAACCGCAAATCCCACACTTCGGACCACCTAACTTTGGAAAAAGATTAAAAGAAGGGATGGTCATTACGATTGAACCAATGCTTAATATCGGTATGTATCATGCTAAAGTTGACTTAGATGGCTGGACAGCAAGAACTGTTGACGGGAGTCTATCTGCACAGTATGAACACACATTAGCTATCACTGCAAATGGGCCTGAAATATTAACTAAACAGTAATTTTTATTTTTGATTATTCTAAAGCGAGGAATAGTATTTTTTCTCGCTTTTTTATAGAAAAGGGGTCGGAGCTGCGTGATTTAGATGGAAATAAACACGATTCTGTCCTCATTACTTTGTTTTTTATTCGTATGAATAATGTGCTTTTTTCGCTCGCGCCGCCTTAATTAGGTTTTCTAAAATTGAAGGAGACGACATATATACGATTGCATAAACAATTTATTTTGAAAAATGACTTAAAATCAAAAAAATTGTATAGTAAAAGAGAACGGTGAAAAAGTTAAAAAAGAGGGGTATTTTATGGGTCGAAAAGAAAGGTTAAAAATGAAAGATGTTCAACTAGAGCATCTAGAACAATACAACCAATTACTTCGATATGTTTTTCAAGTAACAAATCATGATCTACAAAAAATCGGTTGGGAAGAACGAGAAATAATATTGGCGAAATCACCAGTATTAGAACAAGCAGATGTAATCGGTTGGTTTGATGGCGATAAATTAGTATCTCAGCTTTCCGTTTATCCTTTTCAAGTAAGAATATTTAATAATACATACGACATGGGCGGTGTAACAGGTGTCGGCACATTCCCAGAGTATTCAAACTTAGGATTAATGGACAAATTGTTGCGGAAAGCACTTGCCAACATGCGGGAAAAGAAACAATCCATCAGTTATCTTTTTCCATACTCTATACCTTATTATCGCCGAAAAGGGTGGGAAATTATTTCAGATAAAATGACCTTTGAAGTAAAAGACTATCAATTGCCGAAAATGAAGCAAGTTTCAGGAGAAGTGGAACGTGTTTCTACTGAAGACAAAATACTCAAAACTGTTTATGAACGATTTACATCACAAACCCATGGAGCCATGCTTAGAAATGATTTAGCATGGGATGAATATTGGCGCTGGGATTTTGAAGATCTTACTGCAGCTGTATATTACAGTGAAGACAGACAGCCAGATGGATATGTTCTTTATTGGATTGCGGATGAAATATTTCATATTAAAGAAATGGTATTTGTTAATGAAGAAGCAAGGATTGGACTATGGAATTTTATTAGTGCCCACTTTTCGATGGTATCACAAGTTGTCGGCAATACATTCACAGATGAGCCACTTGCTTTTCTATTGGAAGATGCTGACATCAAAGAAACGATTTCTCCTTATTATATGGCTCGTATTGTGGATCTGGAGCAGTTTATTTCTCAATATCCTTTTAAACCGCAAAGAATGGACCGAAAATTAACTTTTACATTAGATGATCCGTTGCTGGCATGGAACCAAGGTACTTTCACTCTTTATATATCTAAAGATGGACAAGGAAAATTAGTACGTGATGGCAGTCAAAGCGAATTAAAGCTGGATATTCAAACGATAACAACGATGCTTCTTAGTTACAAAAGCCCAGACTATCTTTATAAAATTGGACGACTTTCCTGCAGTCTGGAAACGGTTGAGCTCCTTGAAGATATTATTGAACAGCAAACTCCTTATTTTTCTGATTATTTTTAAGTGTATTTTAGATAAAAGATTTGGCAAATCCATTTGCTATTTATCGGATTCAATTAAACGTGCCAACTTCATCTAAAATTCATCGTAAAACAGAAGAGTTGTACGATTTTTATAGGTATCATACAACTCTTCTGAAATTTTATTTTGTTATTACTTCATGTATTAATACAGGTGCTTCTACCCGATCGCTGCTAATTTTTATATGCTTATAAAGCCTCTTTTTGACATCTTCTATATCTTCTGAATTACTATATATGGTGACAAGTGATTCACCTGCTTCTATTTGATCGCCGATTTTTTTACGGAGAACTAAGCCGACAGCTAAATCAATTTCTGATTCTTTTGTTGCTCGCCCTGCACCAAGCAACATTGCAGCAGTTCCAATGCTGTCTGCTGTTATTTCAGCCACATATCCAGCTTCCTTAGCAGGCAGTTCAGATATATACTTGCTTTGCGGCAGTTTATCTGGTTGGTCTACAACTGAATCATCTCCACCTTGCGAACGTAAAAACAGTTTAAACGTTTCAAGTGCTTTGCCATTGGCAATTGCTTCTTCCAGCATTTTTCTAGCATGTTCAATACTGTCCGCTTTTTCTGCTAGATAGACCATATGACTTCCAAGGGTTAAGCATAGCTCTGTTAAATCTTTTGGACCATTGCCTGTTAATGTATCGATTGCCTCTTTTACTTCTAATGCGTTGCCAACCGCAAATCCCAGCGGCTGGCTCATATCAGAAATAACAGCCATCGTTTTTCTGCCGACATTATTGCCTATCCGTACCATTGCTTCTGCTAACTCTCTTGAATCTTCTAATGTTTTCATAAATGCACCAGCGCCTGTTTTAACATCCAAACAAATAGCATCTGCACCTGCAGCAATTTTTTTGCTCATAATGCTGCTTGCAATTAAAGGAATATTATTAACCGTTGCTGTTACATCTCTTAAAGCATATAATTTTTTGTCCGCAGGCGTTAAATTCCCACTTTGGCCAATGACTGCAACTTTATTTTTATTCACAAGCTGAATAAACGCTTCTTTATCTATTTCGACATGAAATCCTTGAACTGATTCTAATTTATCAATGGTTCCACCAGTGTGCCCCAATCCTCGGCCGGACATTTTTGCCACTGGAACACCAAGTGATGCTACTAATGGCCCTAATACTAAAGTAGTAGTGTCGCCAACTCCACCTGTAGAATGCTTATCTACTTTTATTCCTTCTATTTCCGATAAATCAATGACATCACCGGAATGTACCATAGACATCGTTAAATCTGCACATTCCCTTTCTGTCATTCCCTGAAAAAAAACAGCCATCGTAAAGGCACTCATCTGATAATCTGGAATGGAGCCATCTGTATATCCGTTAATGATAAAAGAAATTTCTTCTTCCGTTAGTTCGAATCCATCTCTTTTTTTCTCGATTAAGTCAACCATTCGCATTTTCATAATTAGTATCCCCTTTGCGATATATTAGCCAATTTGTTTAATAAGTTCTTTTACATACAGAAGAAAATCATTTTTTACTTTTTCCGTTGTTTCGATTACTTCTTCATGATTTAGCGGTTGATCCAAAATGCCAGCTGCCATATTCGAAATACAAGATATTCCTAGCACCTTCATTCCCGCATGTCTTGCCACGATTACTTCCGGAACCGTTGACATCCCAACAGCATCACCGCCAAGTGTTCTTATCATGCGAACTTCAGCTGGTGTTTCATAAGAAGGACCTGTGTTGCCGACATATACTCCTTCTTGAATCGTCAATCCAATTTTAGTCGCTATTTCTCTAGCTGTTTTTCGTAATTCTTTGCAATACGCTTCTGACATATCAGGGAAACGTACGCCTAAGTTAGCATCATTCGGACCAATCAATGGATTGGTCCCCATATTATTTATGTGATCAGAAATTAGCATTAAATTTCCTGGCAAATATGTTTCATTCACTCCACCTGCTGCATTCGTAACAATTAATGTTTCTACCCCAAGTTCTTTCATTACACGAACAGGAAAAGTTACTTTATCAAAAGAATATCCTTCATAAAAATGAAAACGTCCTTGCATCGCTACAACATCAATGCCAAAAATACTGCCAAATACTAATTGACCAGCATGTCCTTCAACTGTACTTACAGGAAATTCAGGTATATCACTATATGGAATTTTCACAGCTTGATCAATTTCGTCAGCTAAAACGCCTAATCCAGATCCTAAAATAAGTCCGATTTTTGGTGAAACATTGTTGTTTTTCTTTAAAAAATCTGCAGCTTGTTTAATCTTTGTATAGTTCATATTATACTCTCCCCTACTTTAACTCATCTAAAAAGCTTTTTCCGTACTTTGGCAATGTGACATGAAAATTATCAGCAACTGTTGCACCAATATCGGCAAATGTTTCTCTTAGCGGCAGCTCGTTTCCAGCAGCCATCTTTTTGTTATACACTAATAAAGGTACATATTCTCGTGTATGATCTGTTCCGTGATGTACAGGGTCATTGCCATGATCGGCGGTAATAATTAATAAATCATCCTTAGTTAATAGTTCCAATACTTCCGGCAATCTTGCATCAAACTCTTCTAACGCTTTCCCATATCCGATTGGATCTCTGCGATGGCCATAAAGAGCATCAAAATCTACTAAGTTTAAAAAGCTTAGACCAGTAAAATCCATATTTAGTGTTTCTATTAATTTATCTATTCCATCCATATTGCTGACTGTTCTTAAAGACTTTGTAACACCTTCTCCATCATAAATATCCGAAATTTTCCCGATGGCAATGCAATCTAATTCGTTATCTTTTAATTCATTCATCACAGTCCGTTCAAATGGCTTTAAAGCATAGTCATGACGATTGGCTGTTCGTTTAAAGTTTCCTGGTTCTCCAACAAATGGCCTTGCAATAATTCTTCCAACCATATATTTTTCATCCAAGGTTAATTCTCTTGCCAACTCACAAATTTTATACAGTTCCTCTAATGGCACAATTTCTTCATGAGCAGCAATTTGTAACACAGAATCTGCTGAAGTATATACGATAAGAGCACCCGTTTTCATATGCTCTTCCCCTAACTCATCGAGAATTTCTGTTCCGCTCGCCGGTTTATTTCCGATAATTTTTCGACCTGTTTTTTCTTCTATTGTTTGCAATAGCTCATCTGGAAATCCATCTGGAAACACTTTAAATGGTGTGGCAATATGCAGACCCATAATCTCCCAATGACCTGTCATCGTGTCTTTGCCGTTAGAAGCTTCCTGCATTTTTGAATAATAAGCAAGTGGCTTTTCCGCCTTTTTTATCCCTTTTATTTCTTCAATATTACTTAATCCTAATTTACCTATATTCGGCATCAGAAGTCCATTCATTTTTTCTGCAATATGCCCCAACGTATGTGAACCGACATCCCCAAATTTTTCAGCATCCGGCGCTTCGCCAATACCAACTGAATCCATAACAATAAGAAATATTCTTTTATATGTATATGAAGACATGTTCCTTCCTCCTTCATAAAGAAATAATCAAACTATTTTACCCATAATTTAATATATTTAATCTTAAAAATTATATCATAATCGTTAGAAGTCTGACATCTTTTATCTTTCTTTTTTTGTGGAAAAGAGAACGAACATTCGTCTTCATTCTACTGTACTAACTCTAGCGTAACAAAAAATCAAAAGTTAAACGCTGGTTTCTGGTTCTTTTTTTAACGTTTCACAATTTGTATTGAAAATTGTAAGTTCTAGAAGTATCATATATATATATTCAAACATTTGAATATGTATATGATACTTCCTAATTATTTAAAATCAATGGAGGCGTTTTAATGGGAGACGAAATGCAACAATTTAAGGCTGATTTTTTTAAAGCCTTATCACATCCTTTACGAATACGTATTCTCGAATTATTGTCAGAGGGCGAAAAAAGTGTAAATGAAATTCAGAGCATTCTTAACAAGGAAGGTTCAGTTGTTTCCCAACAGTTAAGTGTACTACGTGCTAAAAATATTGTTGTTGGCACAAAAGATGGAAAACGAGTTTTATATTCTCTTCGAGATCCTATGATTATGAATTTACTGGCAGTTGCTCGAAAGATTTTTAATAACCATTTAATCGACACGATTTCAATGTTTGAAGAACTAGATGAAACAGAACGTGAAACGATAGTTAAGGAGGGTTAGGTTGAGCATTGAAGTTGAGAAAGAAGATATCATCCAACATGGAATTGAAATATTTCGCTCAATAGGAGCTCATCACGTTTGTAATGTTTGTATTAAAAGTGGAAATTCTTGTTGTTTATCATGTCAGCATTTACAGGATGGAGTAGGATGTCAAAAGAGAAATACAGCTTGGTTATGCGGAATTCAAAGTTTTTTATTTGATCAAAAGGGATTACTAAACGAATGGAATAGTTTCTGGAGTGAAATCCCAGGACAAATGTTTCGTAGAGACAATACCCCAGATAAAGTAAAGATTAAATCGTTTATAGATATGAAAAAGCTTGATAGTCGAGATGGATTACTTCTAGCAGAAGGGTTAAATTCTTATATACTCGAAGGCGGAGATATAAACAAATTAGAACGTCATTTAAGTAAAATGTATAACCAATATTAAGCTGATGCTCCTCTTGTAAAGAGATAAAATGGGGCTGTATAAGGGTATGGGAAATGTATTTGTAATTCAATTTCATCAAATGCTAATATTCTTACAAAAAAGCAAGATTTATTAAAAATAGAAAAGAAGGGTTTGTAATGAGAGGGTTATTTACGGGAAGGTTTGAAGGTTATTCGTTGGGATATTTTCAAAAGGATCTTCTTTCAGGAATGATTGTCGGAGTTGTTGCGATTCCACTTGCTATGTCTTTTGCTATAGCCTCTGGTGTTAAGCCGGAGTTTGGGATTTATACAACATGTATTGCTGGGATACTCATTTCGCTATTTGGTGGTTCGAAGTATCAAATTGGAGGGCCTACAGGTGCTTTTGTTCCTATTCTTTTAGGCATTGTAATTACATATGGGTATGAAAATTTACTACTTGCTGGTTTATTAGCTGGAATTATCTTATGCCTTATGGGAATTTTTAAACTGGGATCTTTAATTAAGTTTATCCCACGTCCTGTAACTATTGGCTTTACATCAGGGATTTCTGTCATTATCTTCACGGGACAAATTGCTAGTTTTTTGGGTCTAACAGGTATAAAAAAGCATGAGGAATTTATAGCAAACCTGAAGGAAATCTTCACTCATATCGGTACCACCAATTTTTACAGTCTTATAACTGCTATGATTTGCTTTATTGTTATAATCATAACACCAAAGATTTTGCCCAAAGTACCAGGTTCATTAGTAGGTGTTGTTATTTCAACTTTAATTGCTACCGTATTTTTCTCAGGTCATGTACCTACTATTGGTACAGCATTTGGTACGATTCCAAATACACTTCCTCAGTTTGATATACCAGAAATCACATTAGAGCGAATAAAACAATTAATTGGTCCTGCATGCGTTATTGCAATGTTGGGTGGTATTGAATCTCTTTTATCCGCTGTCGTGGCAGATGGTATGACAAATAGTAAACACAACAGTAACAAAGAGCTTATTGGTCAGGGAATTGCCAATATTGTTACACCGTTATTTGGAGGAATTCCGGCAACTGGAGCGATTGCTCGAACAGCAACCAATATAAAAGGTGGAGCTGTATCTCCGATGTCGGGTGTTATTCATGGAGGATTTGTGTTATTCACGCTTCTACTATTTGCTCCATATGCTTCACATATTCCGCTTGCTAGTATGGCTCCCATTTTAATGGTGGTAGCTTGGAATATGAGCGAACAAAAACATTTTGTTCACATACTTAAAATGAAGACAGGAGACTCTCTTGTATTACTTGTAACATTTTTACTCACTGTTTTTACTAGTTTAACAACGGCTGTGGAAATCGGACTTATTTTAGCTGTTATTTTATTTACAAAACGTATGAGCAATATGCTTGTCATATCTAAAGTGCTTCCAGATCATACAAGAAAGAACGAAAGAATGCTACCACATGTAGTAAATAAAGCTCATGATTGCCCACAAATTAGTATCTATACAATAGAAGGTCCATTGTTTTTTGGTGCCGCTCAAACGTTTGAACAAAACATTTTAACAACCATTCATTACAAACCCCAAGTTTTGATTTTACGTATGGGAAAAGTTCCTTTTATTGATACAACAGGAGAATCCTATTTTAGAAATATTGTTCAGCATTTAAAAAAACAAGGTGGCGTACTTCTTGTTTCTGAGATTCAATTTGAGTTAAAAATAACCCTAGATAAAAATGGATTGTACGATGAGATTGGAGAAGAAAACTTTTTTGATCATACAGGGGAAGCTATTAACTACGCGCTTGGACATTTAAATACAAAAAAATGTATGGGGTGTACACATTTCGCTTTTCATGAGTGTACCCAACTTTCTCAGCAATCCCAGAAAGCGAATACAGTAAATAATAAAGTAAATGCATTAGATTTTTAGAATGATAACAAGTGGAGGAAATAAATATATGTCTAATTTACCAAATTGCCCAAAATGCAAATCAGAATACACTTACGAAGATAGAAATCTTTTTGTATGTCCAGAATGTGCTCATGAGTGGACTTTAAAATCAGAAACTGAAAATAGTGAAGATACGAAGGTAATCAAAGATGCAAATGGAAATGTATTAAACGATGGTGATTCTGTAACAGTAATTAAAGATCTTAAAGTAAAGGGAACTTCATTAGTCGTAAAAATAGGTACAAAAGTAAAAAGTATCCGTTTAGTTGATGGAGACCATGATATTGATTGCAAAATAGATGGTTTTGGAGCTATGAAATTAAAATCTGAATTTGTTAAAAAGGTATAAATGCGATTTTAACGCAACAGAACTAATTTGATTTAATTATTTAAAGCCAATAAATGTACAACATTTTCAAGATAGAAAGTAAGCAACTTTTAAAATAGAAAGATCTCATTCAAGAATACTTATCATGAATGAGATCTTTCTATTTTTTGAACTTATCTCGAACATATCCATATATTTTTAAACCTGCCGTTTGCGACAGGAGTGCTCCAGTAAGATTGCAGCAGCTATGCTCTCGGATGAAACTTCGTATACACATCTTTTAATCTTGTTTTTGTTACATGTGTATATATTTGGGTTGTCGAAATATCCGCATGACCCAACATCTCTTGAACTGCCCGCAAGTCTGCCCCATTCTCTAATAAATGAGTGGCAAAAGAATGTCTTAATGTATGCGGAGTAATTTCTTTGTTTATTTCCGCCTCTTTGCCAAGACGTTTTAAAATTTTCCAAAACCCTTGTCGTGTTAATCTCTTTCCGTGATGATTGAGAAAAAGGGCATTGTCTTTTTCTTTTTTATTGATGAAAAGGGAGCGTCCCTCCTCTAAATAAAGCTGAAGCGCACTCGTAGCAGCTCCACCAATAGGTATGATGCGTTCTTTATTGCCTTTGCCAATACAACGAACAAATCCCATTGTTAAATGAATATCTTCTTCATTTAAACTAATAAGCTCACTAACTCGTATTCCCGTTGCATATAACAGCTCTAACATTGCTTTATCTCGTTTTCCATAATGATCGGTTATTTGCGGGGAATCTAACAATTTTTCTACATCCTGCATGGAGAGGACTTTTGGCAGCGTTCTTTCTGCTTGAGGAGTCTCAATATGTACAGTCGGATCTTCTTCTAAAACACGATCTCTTAATAAAAACTGATGAAATGCCCGAATAGAGGCAATATGTCGAGCAATTGTTTTCGACGATTTCCCTTGATCCTTTAAAAACGCTAAAAATCGAATAATATGCGCTCGATTTATTTGTTGCAAGGAACAATGTTCTATGTTTTTTATATATTTATAGTAAGCCTTTAAATCTCTTTCGTAAGAAACTAAAGTATTTTTTGCTAAGCCTTTTTCAACTAACAAAAAATGCATAAAGTCTTGTAATTGGTCGTCCATTTGCATTACTCCCCATTTAAATAAAACAATAATATTCGATCTTTCCAGGAATATTCCTCTTTCGCTACCGTACTATTTACTTTTACAGCTGCCCCTGAAGGTTCATCATAACGATGAAGATCCTGATATTCTTCATTAAACCATATTAGTGCATAATAAAAAAGAATCGTGCATCCTGTAAACAAAATAAACACTTTAATTGTGCGAAAAACGATTTTTGACCATTGTAGCATATTATTTCCTCCAAACTTGCATCTTACTAAAAGCTATGCCAGTTTGGACAGGTTTTATACCTTCTAAAATGAAAGGTTGAAAAAAACTTCTCAAAAAGAGAAGAGAATTGTTGAAAAGTTGCAGTTTCTTTTACCTTCAACCTATATTGAAAACCTTCTCCAAAAAGAGAAGGTTTCATTATTCTTCGACTGCACCCTCACTTTTTTCTGTGCAGCGATGACATATTCCATGAAAAGTTAAGCGGTGATCTTTTATTTTGAAATTCCAATCACGTTCGACTATTTTTTCAACATCCCCTAATAAATCCTCTTGAATTTCATCAACAGCACCACATTCTATGCATACTAAATGATGATGAAAGTGTGCCGCTCCTTCTTGTCGTAAATCGTATCTTGAAACACCGTCTCCGAAATTTATTTTATCAACAATTTTAAGTTCAGTTAACAATTCTAACGTACGATAAACGGTTGCTAATCCAATTTCTGGAGATTTATCTTTAACAAGGAGGTATACGTCTTCTGCACTTAAGTGGTCTTCTTCATTTTCTAGTAGTACTCTTACCGTTGCTTCCCTTTGGGGAGTTAGTTTATAACTCGATGAGTGCAACAGCTTTTTTATTCTATCAATTCTACTTTCCATTCCGAAAGTCCCTCCCTAGCCACTATCCATCTCATTATAACAGATGTAGGAAAAGAATCCTAATAAAAATTATTATAATTAAGAATCAATAATTATTATTAAATAATATTAATTATACCATTCCTTTTTTCGTTTTTCCACCATTTTATTCTCCCCCCTTGCTTACATTCCAAAGGGTATGATAAATGATTGAACCATATTAATGATGGACTTCATCAGCATAGGTGAAATATAGGCCTCAACTCCGGCAGCTGCAGCCAAAAAAAGAAAAGCAACCACTAAAAGAAACATATATCGTCCGAATAAAGGAAGTATCGGCTCCCCCCTTTTGTTTATAAACTGTTGTCTTATCATTTTAAATGAAAATGCTACGGAAAGTGTGGCAGAAATAATAAAAATCGGGATTACAATGATATTTTGTGGCAAGATAGACACAAAGGAAAGCAGAAATCCATTCCACCCCATCTGATTTACTAAAAAACCTACTGTAAAACCAACAACCATTCCTTTAATAAATAATAGAATAAGAATAACTGGCAATCCGATAATAGAAATACCGAGTAGCCACATTAAACCAATAAACTTACTATTATGTGAAAAGCTCTGTATAAACAGATCCTTACTACTTGCTATTTTTCCATCTGAAACTTGGCCAAAAAATTGGGATAAATAATCATATAAATCTTCCTTTTGCGTTAACGTTAAACTATTGACAACAACCGCACCAAAAATAACCCCCATCAGAAACAAAACAACGATAAATAAATAAATTGAGGAATGCTCCCGAAAATGATTGGCCACAATGTTCTGGTACTTTTTTTTCTTCATTGCTCTTCCTCCTACAAATCAGTTAGTTTATTCTATGCAAGAGAGGAAGGCATATGACTAGGAAATCTAGTATTTTTTCTAGTAAATTCTTTTTGCATAAGAAAAGCACAGGCGCCTTGCTCAGCCCCGAAGAAAAATGTTCTCTTGACTGAAAAAATGTTTTTTACTTTTAGAGGCAGAGGTTATCTTTCACAGGGGCTAGGCACCGGCTGGCTAAATGCGCACAGAGGAAAATCGACTAAGTAGTACGCCACGTCCTGTGGCAGCGTCGATTGACTCGCATCCTGCGAGCCTGTGGCAACGCCGGCACTAGACACTAAACTAGGTTCGAAATTTTATACTTTCTTATCTTTTGAAAAAAATAGTGCTGTTCCAAAAGAAAAAAGAATCTAATGGACAGCACTAGGTGCTATTTATGAAATAAATTTTCTGCAATCTTTCCATATTTCCCGCCGCCGCCAACAGAAATTAATAGCTTTCCATTTCTTGCAGCAGAAATATAATCTGCGATTTTTTTTGGCAAAACTTCTGCTAGTTTTTCGTATGGAACTTCATGAATAACTTGCATTTCTGTGGAAAAATGCTGCAAAAGCTTCTCTAGCGTTTTTCTCCCGAGGCCTGGGATAAATTCAAGGGGCACTTGGTAGATGTAAGGGGGTCTTTTCGTTTGTGTTACCGCATTTTTTAATTCCTCTATTCTTGCTGCAACACCCTTCACTCCTTTTTTACTACCACAAATAGAACAGGACTCTCCTATTTTTGAAAGTTGGTTCAAACATTTAGCACAAACAGTTTCATGATACTTCCCCAGTAAAGGATTCAATCCGTAATTTGCACGTATACCTCTTCCTTCTTCACCCTTTATTGCCTTTTTCAATTCTAAAAAGGAAGGTTCTTTCATCTCAATTATTTGATATTCACGAGCTATTTTTGCTAACGAATGAGCATCTGAGTTCGTAATATATGTATAACGATGCAATTCTTCGATACAATCTGCCATTTTTGAATCGGCACTCAAGCCAAGTTCCACTGCATCAATTAATTCAGGATCAAAGATTTCTGAAAGAGACTGCTTGACACCGCTGCCATAAAGGCTTTTAAAAGGTGTAAAAATATGTGCTGGAATAAATAATCCTCCCATGCTCTTTATCTTTTTTTGCAATTCAAATCCTGTTACATAAATTCTTTGTGAACTTAATGTAATGTTTTTTGTATTGGAAGAAAGCCAATAAGAAAATTCCTTCATTTTCTCTAATGTCGGCAAAAACACTAATACATGGACCGGACCGTTGCAATGGTCATCGTATAGTTCCAGTTCTGATCCTAAAATAATCGTTAATCCATTCATATCCAAACCGCCGTTTGTTTTTGGAGCAATCACACCTTCTTCCACCTTTTGTTCAATTTCGGCAAGCACTTCCGGTGAATGAGAATCAATGATGCCTATCATATGCATTCCTTTTTGAAATTTTGCATATTGAATTATATTCGAAAAAGTTAATGTGCGGGATCCGGTGATTTTTACTGGTTTTCCGCTTTTTGTACGGCCGATATGGATATGAAGATCTGTATAATATCGATTCATTATTTTTTCAAGGCCTGAACAAGCTGCATATACTGAACCGCATACATCGTTTTCGCATCAAAAATGCGTTGATTTTTGACCAATTCCTGTGCCTCTTCCAACGATACTTCCATTAAGTTGACAAATTCGTCTTCATCTAATCCTGCTGCGTCTTCGATTTTATGTAATCCTTTTGCAATATAAAGATGAACAATTTCATCTGCAAATCCGGGAGACGTGTAAAAAGATGTTAGCAATTCTAGGCTTTTACAGCCATAGCCTGTTTCTTCCTCTAACTCCCGTTTCGCACAAACTGCAGGATCTTCCCCTTTTTCCAGCTTCCCTGCTGGTATTTCGACAATTTCTTTTTCTAATGGTTTTCTAAATTGTTCCACCAATACTAATTTTTCTTCATCGGTTACCGCAATAACTGCAACGGCACCAGGATGTTTTACTAATTCTCTTGTTGATGTCTTTCCATTCGGAAGTTCTACCTCATCCACTTGGACCGTGATGATTCTGCCATCAAATATTTTTTCTGAACGAATTGTTTTTTCCTGTAAATTCATTTCAAACCCTCTCCTGTTCTCGTTCTATTCGCATCGTCTAACTACATATAGTTTTATTATCTGCCTGTCGAAAAAATTTTTTTATGTCTCCCAGAAAGATTATTCATTTCTTTTTTGTCTATCCTAAGATTATTATACTTTTTTTTCTTTTATAAAGACAGGAAAGGAGCTGCATATGAAGATTTACTTACATGATAAGGGCATCATTTGCACAGGAAAGGCGTGGCAAATTCGGCACCTTTTAAAAAAATACACTAAAGATTATACGTATGTAAAAGAGTGGCTGGAATATGTTGAAAAACAAACCAAAAAATATCCTTCTTCTAAAAAATAATAATCCAGATAGTAAAAAAATCAATTTTACTAAATAAGGCGATATTTTTGAAAAGCCGATTATTTTTTCGGTACAATGAAGGAATAAACGACAAAAAGAGGTGCCTTATTTTGAAAAAAAGACAGTTAGGATCATCTGATCTATATGTTTCAATACTTGGATTAGGATGCATGAGTTTAGGGACGGATGAAAAAACGGCATTCCCCATTTTAGAAGCTGCTCTTGAACAAGGAATTAATTATTTTGATACAGCAGATTTATATGATTTTGGAAAAAACGAGCAGTTATTGGGGCAATTTTTCAAACATAATCGGGAAGATATTATTATTGCAACAAAGGTGGGAAATAAATGGAAAGGTGGACAAACTAACTGGTCATGGGATGCGAGCAAAGACTATATAAAAGAAGCCGTTAAACAAAGTTTAAAGCGATTAAATACCGATTATATCGACTTGTATCAGTTACACGGTGGTACATTAGAGGATAATATAAAAAAAACGATTGAGGCCTTTGAAGAATTAAAGGAAGAAGGGTTTATCCGCTATTATGGCATTTCCTCTATTCGTCCAAATGTCATTCGTGAATATATAAAACATTCCTCGATTGTTTCTGTCATGATGCAATACAGTATGTTAGACAGACGACCAGAGGAAGAAGTGCTGTCACAATTATATCGAAACGGGATTAGTGTAGTTACAAGAGGGCCAGTTGCAAAAGGCTTATTAAGTGAAAACTTTCGAAACAAACTTACTGCTGGATATTTAGATTATACTTTAGAGGAATTACAAGATATCTTGCCAAAACTTAAAGACATTTTTGCAGATACTCACTCTTTAACGGAAGCAGCACTTCAATTTAATTTAGCCGCCCCAGCGGTTAGCTCTGTCATTGCCGGAGCAAGCAGTGTAAAACAGATCGTGGAAAATGCAAAAGCTATAAATAGTGAACAGTTATCACTTAAAGAAATAGAACTTGTACAAAAAATAACAAAAGCAAATACGTATCTTCAGCATCGTTAAAAGTTTGCGACCTTTTCCGTGAAAAAAAGGAAAGGTCGCGTTCTTTTTTATCTTCGTTCATTACTTAAATTCTTTCCAATTAAGAGGATTTTCATTTAATAATTCTTCAAAAGATTTATTTTTTTCTTTTAATCTTTTTTCTTCTTTCATTCTTTCTTCTTCCGCTTTTTGTTTTACTTGTTCTTCTGCCTTTAGTGCCTGTTTTTTGTCTTGCAGCTGTTTCATTAGCTGGTCATTAAGCAAGTCCTTTAATGTTGTCGGTTTATCTTGCTGGTTCTTAGTTACTGGTTTACGCTGTTTTTTCATCGTAAATTCCTCCTTGTGCTTATTCATTTATTTATCATCTAATTGCTTTCATCCTGGATGCAAATAGTTTCCACCAATTTCACTTCCACATTCCCTTTTATCGCTCTTGTAATCATACAAGATGCTTCCGCTTTATGTGCTAAACGGCGGACTAAAAGCTTGTCTCTGTCTGTTGCACCGATTGGCAAAACAATTTTAGGACGATGTATAATTTGCTTATAAGTAATTACGCCATTTGTAACATCTACAATTCCTTCAGACTTCAAGCTTAAACTTTCCTTTTTTATCTTACTTCTTTCCAGCATTGCTGCTAAAGTGATGATAAAACAAGTGGCTGCGGCTCCTAAGAGCATTTCATCCGGATTTGTGCCAATTCCTGGTCCATCCATTTCTTTAGGAATGGAAATTTCAGTTTTCAAATTTCCGCTTTGTATTGTACCAACATCATTTCTTAATCCAGGCCAGTCTGCATGTAAATAAAAGTGATGTTCTGCCATTCTTATATTCACCCTCTCCTTATGTTAATCCCCCAATTTAGTGGGATGAATAAAAATCGTGCTAATAACTTATGTTATGATTGTAGTTTATTTTGGAAAGGAGCATTAAAATGAGCCAAAAAAGAGACAAAGGATATAGCCAAGCAGGACAGCCAAATGGTGATACAGTAAAAGAAACGATTGCAGTAGAAGAATTAGAGAAAGCCATTCATCCAACAAAAAGACAAAACACAAAACAATGAACTCGTTTTAAAGCAAGCTAAAACTTCAACTAAGCAGGTAAAGTTATTATTTAACGTATTGGAAAAACCCCACCTATAATTCGCTTAAAGGTGGGGTCTTACCCCAATGTCATCAAGCTAACCTTCAAAAAACAGGAAAATAAGCAACTAAATAGGAAGTAAGGGTTTCCGCTCTGTTCTCCGAGGCTTACCGCTCGCTTTCCACGGGGCGAGCGCCGAGCCTCCTCGTCGCTTTGCTCCTGTGGGGTCTCGTCTTTCTCGCTAATCCCGTAGGAGTCGAGCGGACGCCTCTCCAAACAAATTGGGTATTTCTTTTACATAAAGGGTATCTAATTCCATGATATTAAAAAGTTTGTAATTTATGGAATCTTAAGTTGATGACATTGGGTCTTACCCACAGAATCTATTTTCCTTTTTTTCCTTTATTCTATACCAATAACGGTAGCTCTCTTGGAAACCACATGTTTGATATAAGGTTATTGCCGGTTTATTTTTTACCATAACTTGCAAGTAGGCATATTCTGCACCTTCGTTTTTTCCCCATTGCAGGATCGATTGAACTAAAGCTTTTCCATACCCTTTGCGGCGATAATCACTATTTGTAACAATATCAAATAATCCGATATACTTTCCTTGCCTTACACCTAAACCGCACGAGACTACTTCCGAACCTTCCTTTAGCAAAACATAACATGTGTCTGGAATAATAGTACGCAACATATGTACTAATGTCGAATGATTCGTCTTGTTTACTTTATTCAAGCGGCAATAATGCTCAAGCCACTCTTCTGTAAAATAATCATACATCTCTACAGCATTCGTTAAAGAGGAGACAGGAGATATATCGTGCAAAGATCTTGTTTGTACACTTGTTTCATCTAGGAATCCATATCCTTTTGTTTCAAGGATTCCATCTAGCTCCTTAGGACAAGCTTCTTCTGTCATCTTAAAAATAACAGGCATCTCTTTCTTTACATATATTTGTTCCACTTCCTGTATTTTTTCCTCAAGACTCATGGAAGAAAAATACAATGGCTGCACTGAATTGCCACGTTTTGTATAACCATCATTAAAACGAATAATCCACCCATCCAGCAGCATTGTAACTGCACAAGGCTGAGCATTCATCGCCAATTCCTCTAACATTGTCGTAGTATGTTTCACTTAGCCATTTCCCCTCTTCTTTTTTTCACTATTCTAACTTTTAACTCAATTACTATCAATAGTCTTTACCATTAGGTTTGAACCGATGAAAAATTAAAGAATCTATCCCTTTGCTTTCCTGAAAAAGAATGGTAAACTACAAATGATTTTTACAGATATAGGAATAGGTGGGATTTGATGAAAAGATTCTTTCGGTTCTTTCGTTATATCTTTTCATGTTTGCTTTTTTTAGCATCTATTGGTGTATATAGCACCAACCGATTAATGTACATGAAGACAAAAAAAGATCAATTTATTTATAATCGAGAACGAGATGCAGGGCGTTTCGATCCTGCGTCATTCGAAGCATTACGTAAGCAAGAAGTTACCATTCCTTCTCCCTATGGTTATCATTTAAAAACCATTATAGTGGAACCGTTTGAAAAAAAACACTATATTATTATTTCACATGGCGTTACCGAAAACAAAATCAATTCCATTAAATATATGAATCTTTTTCTAAAAAGAGGATATAATGTCCTAATTTACGACCATCGCAGACATGGAGAATCTGGAGGTAAAACAACTAGTTTTGGTCATTATGAAAAATTTGATTTAAAAGCAGTGGTTGATTGGGTTCATGAAAATAGAGGGAAAGATATTCTTCTCGGCATACATGGGGAATCAATGGGCGCTGCAACCATGATTCTTTATGCAGGCATGTTGGATGATGGGGCCGATTTTTATATTGCAGATTGTCCTTTTTCTGATTTTAAAGAGGAAATTCAACATTTAATTTCTTCTGAAGTAAAATTACCTGCAAAACTTCTATTGCCGATTGCTGATTTGTTTATCCGACTAAGAGAACATTATTCTCTTCGCGATGTTTCTCCTATCACCGTTATTGATAAAATAACAAAACCAATGTTGTTTATTCATAGTGAAAAAGATGATTTTATTTTGCCAAGTATGACCCAAAAGTTATTCGAAAAGAAAAAAGGACCCAAAAAATTGTTTTTTGCAAGCAACGGTCTGCACGCTCAATCCTATAATGAAAACAAGGAAGCCTATGAACAAGCAATTGATGATTTTTTACAAGAATATGTCCATGTTAAGGAAACATAATCGGGATTGTCTAATAGGAGCAATCCCGATTATGTTTCCTATTCTACTGCCATTTTTCTTTAATATATTCATCTCTTCCAGATTTTTGACGATCTTCTTTATAATGCTGTTTATTCTTTTTATGATAATCTTGATGATATTCTTCTGCCTCGTAAAAAGCGCTTGCTGGCTCAATAGCAGTGACAATTGGTTTATGAAAGCGTCCACTGTCAATGACTGCTTGCTTTGATTCTTCCGCAAGTTTTTTTTGTATTTCATTATGATAAAAAATAACCGTACGGTATTGCGATCCTCTGTCATGAAATTGACCACCAGCATCCGTTGGATCAATTTGCTGCCAATACAATTCTAATAACCTTTCATATGGAAAAAGATCTGGATTAAACGTAATTTGCACGACTTCCGAATGACCTGTATTTCCTGATTTCACTTCTTCATATGTTGGATTTTCTTTCGTTCCACCCATATATCCAGAAATAATCCCTTCAATCCCAGGCAGCTCGTCAAAAGGTGTTACCATACACCAAAAGCATCCCCCTGCAAATGTAGCTTTCTCCATAATTTCCATCCTCTTTCTTCGTTGAAATTCATCTTATCTATTTTCCCTGCTTTATGTAGGCAAATTTTCAAAATACTTTATTCTATTGAGATATAGTATATAATATTTTATAAAACCATTCTATCTTTTCATTTTTAAAAGTTCTAAATTAAAGTAGGTTATGTCATGAATAAAGTTTTTATTAACAAAATGATTAAAAATGCATTAAAACAATACCATACAGAAAGTACTATTCTGAACGATCATGATTTCGAAAACATGTATAAAAAAATTATATATAGTAAAAAAGAATCGCCTGAAGTAGATATTTATGATCTTGTTCAGGATGTTGTTTATGGGTATATTACAGATTCGCCTTATTTTTAGAAGAATCTGTTTTATTTTTTGGCTACCCTGAAAAGAAGTTCCGCAGCGTGAATACACTACGCTTCTTGCTTAGCGAGCGCCGAGCCGCTTCGTCGCTACGCTCCTGCAGGGTCTCGTCTGTCTCGCTTTCCCGCAGGAGTCTTCGTGTATTCACGCTGCTCTGCGCTATAAATGTGGAGACTGCTTCTTTCCATACGCCATGATGCGAATTTTATTAGCATGGGTGTCTACCCTGAAAAGTGTGGTGTTCTTGTGAGTAGTCCGCAGCCGGCATACACTTCGCTAAAAAATAGGGAGACTGCTTCTTTTCATGCGCCATGGTGCGAATTTTATTAGCATGGATGTCTACCCTGAAAATAAGCTCCTGATAAAAGGGGTTTTCCGAAGCTTATCGCTCGCTTTCCGTGGACGAACTGGCAATCCTCTTAGCTTGTACCCCCGTCTTGCGGGGTCTTGCCAGCCCATTTTCCCACAGGAATCTCGCATATTCCCTTCCAAAATCAACATAATCGTTTAACAGAGCCTATTTTTTATTAAACATTTTCGTCATTACTTTATCTGCAGTTTTTGGAAATAAATGATAAAGCATATTTCCCCAATTCATCCAGTTTGGTATATTCAACTCTCTTTTTGGTTTTAACATTAAGTTCGTTACCTTATTTGCCACATCATCAGAAGAAAGCATATGTTTTTTGATATTTTTTACATAATCCCCTGACTTATCAGCAATTGTAAAAAAATTAGTGGCAATTGGTCCCGGATTAACGGCTGAAACATGAATATTTGTTTTTGCGAGTTCCATGCGCAAGCTGTTAGTGAAACCTAATACGGCATGTTTTGTAGCAGAATAGCCGCTTGACTTCGCTGTCGCCAGTTTCCCTGCGATTGATGCAATATTGATGATATGCCCACTATTTCGTTTTAACATCGAAGGCAACACTTCTTTTGTACACGCCATTACACCTAAAACATTTACTTGAAACATTTTTTCTAAATGGTCAAAGCTTGCTTCATGCAAATAATCAAACACTCCAAATCCAGCATTATTTAATAAAATATCAATAAAGCCTACTTCTTCATAAATTTTTTTAAAAACTGCTTTTATTTCTGCTGAATTACCAACATCAAGCTGAAAAAAAATCGCATTTACATTTGAATGTTGATTAATTTCTCTACATATTTGCTCTAGCTTATCAACAGAACGAGCCAAAAGAATCGGTCTTGCTCCTAAAGCCGCTACATTGTGAGCGATTTTTTCTCCAATGCCAGACGAAGCTCCAGTAATGACGATATTTTTATTTTTTAATATTTGCATGATACACCTCTTATTACTTTCTCTTATCATTGATTTATTTCTTGATTTGAATAGGCTGTTTTCTTATGGATTATTGCTTTTAAATTCGCAGCCTGAATACACTTCGCTTTCCGCGGGCGAGCGTCGAGCCTCCTCGTCGTATACGCTCCTGCGGGGTCTCGTCTTTCTCGCATTCCCACAGGAGTCTACGTGTATTCAGTCTGCTGAGTATTTCATTTCCAATATTTCATGTGAAAAACAACAAACTTTGAAAAAACAGCCTTTGAATAAAATCATTTTCACATATCTTCCATTGATTCACAATATTATGTTTTTGTTTTGCATTGAGCATTCCTCTCAGCTTTCCCGTCATCACAATACATTTTTTTTAAATTGTCTCTTGACAGACAAGCCTTTTTTCTTGCATAATCAAAGCAATTTCATAGATAAATAAATGATGACTAAGAATAGTAAATGAGATAGATACATTAAGAGAGTGAAGTTCTTGGCTGGAAAACTTCATCGTCCCTCATCTCATTGAACCTACCTTACGAGTTGATAGGCAAACCTACACGTATTCCGTCGTTATCCGGATAAAAGAATAGTATGTAATAAATTTTATATACTGAACTAAGGTGGTACCGCGAAATAAAACCTTTCGTCCTTTATTGGATGAAAGGTTTTTTTATGATAATAATGAATATATAAAGAAAAATAGTTGGAGGCAAATATATGACAAAACTCACTTTTATTGGCGCTGGTTCTATGTGCGAAGCAATAATTTCCGGAATAGTAAACAGTAAAATGATTAATGGGGAAGATATTTTTGTTACAAACAGAGCTAATCAAGAAAGATTGGAAACACTTCAAAATCAGTATGGCGTGAACTATTCCTATAATATGGAAACACTTTCAGCAAATGCTGATGCAATAATCCTTGCTATGAAACCAAAAGATGTAAAAGAAGCTATTACAGAAATAAAACCATTTTTAGCCGATAACACACTGCTTATTTCGGTTTTAGCAGGTGTCAGCATCAAAAGTATGGAATTATTAGCCGATAAAGCACTGCCAATTGCCCGAGCGATGCCTAATACATCTGCAACGGTTGGCAAATCTGCAACGGGAATTGCAATGAATGCGTACGTTAATGAAAACCAAAAACAATTTGTATTAAAAATATTTGAAACGATTGGATTATCAACAGTAGTCGAGGAATCTCAGCTAGATGCAGTTACGGGACTTTCTGGAAGCGGTCCTGCTTATATTTATTATATTGTTGAAGCGATGGAAAAAAGTGCAGTCGAAATTGGACTAGACCATCAAATAGCAAAGGAGCTAATTGTGCAAACTTTAAATGGAGCGGCAGAAATGATTGCTACCTCTTCTAAAACTCCTGCTGAACTTCGCAAAAATGTAACAAGCCCTGGAGGCACAACAGAAGCCGGCATTAAAGTGTTAGACTCTTTTAACGTGCAAAATGCTTTCATCCAATGTATTCAAGAAGCAGCAGCCAAATCAAAGCAGCTTGGAAATACACTAAGTGAAGAGTTGAAAATCACTAATTAAGAAAAAGAAAGTCAAAAAGGATACATTCCATTTTGACTTTCTTTTTTTAACAAAACCATGTTAATTAGACGGAATATACATTAAAATCTTCTGCTATATCCGTGTTAGGAAAAACTTCTTGTGCTTCTGTTAACAACTCGTGAATATCATTACTATCATATCTGGCACTTATATGGGTTAAAATAAGCTGTTTTACATTAGCCTCTTTCGCAATTTTTGCAGCTTGTACCGTTGTTGAATGAAAATATTCCTTTGCAAGCGCTGCCTCATCTCTTGCAAAAGTCGCTTCATGAACGAGCACAGATGCATCTTGTGCTAAAAGACTCGCCGATTGACAAACCCTTGTATCCCCTAAAACGGCCACAATCCGCCCCTTTATTGGAGAACCGACAAAATCCTGGCTTTTTATAAAAGTGCCGTCCTCCAGCGTGACGTCTTCCCCATTTTTGATTTTTTTAAATAACGGGCCTGGTGTCAAGCCAATTTTTCGCAGCTTATCAATGAGTAATTTTCCAGGACGGTCTTTTTCCGTGACACGATAGCCAAAGCAGGGAACACCGTGCTCTAATGCCATCGCTTCGACTTGAAAGGATTCGTCTTCAAAAATGATGCCTTCTTCTATTTCAACTACTTGCAATTCATATTTTAAATGCGTTTGACTAATAGTAAAACTTGTTTCAATATAAGTCTTAACCCCTTTTGGACCATATACGGTCACTGAAGTCTCTCCTCCTTGAAAAGATCTGCTTGCAAGCAATCCAGGCAATCCATACAAATGATCACCATGCAGATGAGTGATAAATATTTTTTCAATCCTTTTTGGTTTAATAGACGTATGTAAAATTTGGTGCTGTGTCGCTTCTCCAACATCAAACAACCAGATGCTTCCTCTTTCTTCTAAAAGTTTTAATGCGATACAGGTAACATTCCTTAATTTTGCTGGAAGCCCAGCACCCGTTCCTAAAAACTGCAATTCCACTGTTATACACTTCTTTCTATCTATTTTTGCAATGCCAATTATTAGATAAAATCTAATTCAAACGAAAGCTTTTTTTAGATAAATGCTGTTAATCTATAAAATACTAATTAAATATACATGTTCCAAAAAAAAGAAAATTAAAGCGGAGAATGCCTTAAGTATAAGGGAAAAAGAACAACTTACCAAATTATTTTTTCTTTTTTTCCTAGTAAGTTTCTCGAATTTATTGTATTATCTACAATAACGAATAATAAAGTAAACACACTGCTAAAGTTTTAAAAATTAATTTTTCTAAAATTTCAGTAAAAAATGTTTTATTAAAACATTTTGTTTGCTTAATTAGCAGGAAACAGATAAAATTTTATATCTGAACAGATACTTTTTCACAACATAGTAGAAAAAAGAAAGAATATTATGTTTTCATCTTCTTTAATACCTGTTATTCTTTTATAAAGTTTGTTTTAAAGTGTCTTAAAAAAATTCAAAGCTAATTTGAACTATTTATACATACTTAATGAAAAGAGGTCCATGAAAGTGAATCAAAATCAACAACCCAATGCACTATTAATGATTTTTGGAGCAACAGGAGATTTAGCAAACCGCAAGCTGTTCCCTTCCCTATACCGACTATATGAAAAAGGCAAATTATCACGCTTTGCTGTGGTCGGAGTTGGAAGAAGAACATTAACAAATGAACAATTTAAAAAGAATGTTGAAAAATCTGTAGCAGAATCTATTGCGAATACAAATCCAACTGAAGTTGAGACATTTGCTTCCTATTTCTGCTACCATTCACATGATGTAACAGATTCTAATTCTTATCTTACATTAAAAAATATCGCAAATGAGTTAGATGAGAAATATAGCTTAGACGGCAACAGAATATTCTATTTGGCAATGGCTCCAGAATTTTTCGGTCCAATTGCGATCCATTTAAAAGAAGATGGTCTTACAGATGTCACTGGTTTCAAACGTCTGATTATCGAAAAGCCATTTGGACATGATCTGGAATCTGCTAAAGAGCTAAATGAGCAAATAAGAACAGCATTTTCTGAAGATGAAGTGTATCGAATTGATCATTATTTAGGAAAAGCAATGGTGCAAAATATTGAAACCATTCGTTTTTCTAATGCCATTTTTGAAAACTTATGGAATAACCGTTATATAAGCAATATTCAAGTGACTTCTAGTGAAACTTTAGGGGTTGAAGAGCGTGGCAGATACTATGAAACAAGCGGCGCGTTACGAGACATGTTTCAAAACCATATGCTGCAAATGGTCGCATTGCTTGCAATGGAACCGCCGATTCGATTAACACCTGATGAAATTCGTTCTGAAAAGGTAAAAGTCTTCCGAGCTATGCGCTCAATCAAAGGAGATGAAATAAACGAATATTTTGTTCGTGGACAGTATGGTAAAGGAACAGTAAATGATAAAGAACTGCCTAGTTACCGTGAAGAACAAATGGTAAATCCGGAATCGAATACAGAAACATATGTTGCTGGTAAAGTGATGATCGATAATTTCCGTTGGGCTGGTGTGCCATTTTATATTCGTACAGGTAAAAGAATGGAATCAAAATCAACAAAAATTGTTGTGCAATTTAAAGATATTCCAATGAATTTATATGATCATCCTGAAAAAGAATTAACGCCAAATCTTTTAGTAATTCACATTCAGCCGGAAGAAGGTATTACTTTACATTTAAATGCTAAAAAAGCTGGACAAAATATGGAAGCTACACCGATTAAACTAAGCTATGCAAATACAGGTGTTGCAGGCATTAATACACCTGAAGCATATGAAAAGTTAATTGATGACAGTTTAAATGGTGATGCAACAAACTTTACACACTGGGATGAAGTGGCTCTTTCTTGGAGTTTTGTAGATGAAATTTCTAAAGTTTGGGAAAATACAGCTGCTGCTAATTTTCCAAACTATGCATCTGGATCAATGGGACCAAAAGAGGCAGATGAATTATTAGAACAAGATGGTTTCTTCTGGTGGCCAATAAATCAATTTGATGTGGATGTTTGCTAACAACAATAAAAACGTGGGATCTTTATGATTTCACGTTTTTTATTTACGCTCTTTTCGTATAGATTGTTGTTATTTACCCCGCAGCCTGAATACACTTCGCTTTCCACAGACGAATGCCGATCCTCCTCGTCGTTTTGCTAAGGTCACTGAAAAAGTGGATGCTATGAAATATAGATAGTAAAAATCCAAGCATTCAG